>NZ_VYQA01000006.1:0-269405 GCF_008710165.1 Sphingobium limneticum
GGTTCTTCGCTTGGGTCAATCGAAACCGCCGTCTGGCCAAGGACGTGGAAGCCACCCTCAAATCCGCCGCAGCCTTCCTCTACGCCGCCGCCGCCATGCTCATGCTACGCCGTTTGGCTCGGTCAGCGTGAGTTTCGAAACCGACTCTAAGAAGCCCAAGGTCCAATTCAACATCACCCACGTAGCGCAAACAATTCGCATTCGCAACAAAAGGGACTTGCGTTCATCAATATTGCATCGTCAAATGGGAAGAGCGCATGTTCGTGCACCTTAACTCCGATTGTAAGAACGGCTATTCCATTCAAGACGGCGACCCACAGATGCAGCATGGGCGGGCAGTCCTTCAGCCTCGGCAAGGGTCACGGCTGCACGACCGAGTTCTCGTAAAGCCCGTTCGTCCAGCTCGATAACGCTGGTGCGCTTCATGAAATCAAGCACCGATAGTCCTGAGGCGAACCGCGCCCGGCGCCCTGTTGGCAGGACGTGATTGGGGCCAGCGATATAGTCGCCGATAGCTTCCGGCGTATGCTGGCCGAGAAAGACCGAGCCAGCATGTGCGACACGGTCAAAAAGATGGCGAGGTCGAGGGGTGGCGATCTGGAGATGTTCGGGCGCAAGCGCATCGATGAGTGGTATGGCATCGTCGAGAGCAGGGACGACAATGATCGCGCCATGCGCTTCCCACGAGGAACGCGCCACCGCCGAAGTGGCGAGGGTGCCGAGTTGCACTTCGACCGCCGCAGCGACGTGGTCGGCGAAGGCCCGATCGTTGGTGATGAGGATCGACTGGCTCGTCGGATCATGTTCGGCCTGACTGAGAAGGTCGGCGGCGATGCAATCCGCATCGTTCGCTCCATCCGCCAGGACGACAATCTCGGATGGACCCGCGACCATGTCGATTCCCACGACACCGTAAACCTGCCGCTTGGCTTCGGCGACCCAGGCATTGCCCGGACCGGTGATGACATCGACGCGTGGGATCGACCCAGTGCCGTAAGCCAGCGCGGCGACCGCTTGTGCACCGCCAATCGGACGCACCTCGTCAATGCCGGCGAGGTAGGCCGCCGCCAGCACCAGCGGGTTGGCGATGCCATCGGGCATCGGGGTCGCCATCACCACGCGACTTACGCCCGCAACGGCGGCAGGAATCGCGTTCATCAGCACCGATGAGGGATAAGTGGCTCGGCCCCCCGGCACATAGATA
Source organism: Sphingobium limneticum (assembly GCF_008710165.1). Taxonomy (NCBI): domain Bacteria; kingdom Pseudomonadati; phylum Pseudomonadota; class Alphaproteobacteria; order Sphingomonadales; family Sphingobiaceae; genus Sphingobium; species Sphingobium limneticum. Next base: position 1,205 of record NZ_VYQA01000006.1, read on the forward strand.
CCGGCGCTTTCCACTGCCCGCCATCGCGCGCCGAGCCGGACGCCAGCACCGTCCACATAGTCGCTGTCCGTGGGCAACTGCCTTTCATGGTAGGTGGCAATCCGCCGCGCGGCAAGTTCCAGGGCCATACGCAAGTCAGGGTCGAGGTCGCGGAACACCCTCTCGCAAACGTCGCGGCCGATCGTCCATCCGGTCTGGTCGAGGTCGTGCCGATCCCACTTCCAAGTATAGGCGCGCAACGCATCGTCGCCGTCCCGGCGAACAGCCGCGATCACCTCGCGCACGACCACCGAGACATCCTCGTCGGCTTCGCGCCGCGCTTCCACCAGTGCGTCAAAATCCAATTTGAAATCAGGGGCGTCCGCAAAAAATCTTCGAACCATGCTTCACACTTCCACTTGTTGGGCGCTGAATTTGGTGAGGCGACACGCAGCAGCTTTCGCAGATTACCGCACAGCCTCGACCGCGATCAGCAGCACGGCATAGCGCCCGCCTTTGGCCAGCAACACCAGCGGCAGGAAGACCCGTAAAGGCGTGCGTAGCAATCCGGCCGCAAAGGTTAGCGGATCTCCTACAATCGGCGCCCAGGAAAGCAGGAGAGACCATTTGCCCCACCGGGCATACCAGCAAACGGCCTTCTCGACCGTGGCGGCCTTGAACGGAAACCAGCGCCGGTCGCGCAGCCGTTCGAAACCGCGTCCGAGCAGCCAATTGAAAAGCGAACCGAGCGTGTTTCCTGCCGTCGCACTTAACAGCAGCAGGAGCAGATCGTATCGCCCACTGATCGCCATCGCCGAGAGCAGGATTTCGGACTGTGCAGGCAGCAGGGTCGCGGCGACGAACGCTGTCACGAACAACCCGGCATAGGGCGCCGCTATAGCGATCATCGCGATCGACAGAAGGCATAGCGGTTCGCATCCTTCACTGCACAGTCGTGCCGAACAGGTGGCCGATGCCCGCCGTGGCTGCCAGCGCGATCGCGCCCCAGAAGGTCACCCGCACCGCGCCACGCCACATCGACGCGCCGCCTGCCCTTGCGCCGATCGCGCCGAGAATGGCGAGGAGGACGAGCGTCGCGATCGTGATTGCGATGACCAGCGAGGCGCGCGGGACCACGCCGACCATTAACACCGGTATGATCGCACCTGCGCAGAAGGTTGCCGCCGACGCCAGTGCCGCCTGGATCGGCCGTGCCGCCAATTCGGACGTGATGCCAAGCTCGTCACGCATGTGCGCGCCGACCGGATCGCTGCGCATCAACTGCTCGGCGACCTGGACGGCGAGGTCGGGTGCAAGCCCGCGCGCTTCATAGACAGCGGCCAGTTCGCGGCGTTCCTCCTCGGGGTCTGATGCATGTTCGCGCGTTTCGCGCAGCCGGTCGGAGCCTTCGACATCGGCCTGACTGCTCACCGAGACATACTCACCCGCCGCCATCGAGATTGCGCCGGCGATAAGCGCTGCGACGCCGGTCAGCATTACCGTCGACGAACTCGTCTGGGCCGAAGCGATGCCGACCACCAGGCTGGAGGTTGAAATGATGCCGTCATTAGCGCCGAGCACTGCCGCTCGCAGCCAGCCGACCCGCTGCACCAGATGCCGTTCGCTCGGATGTCGCATGCCTCAGTCTCCCTGCCTCGTTCGCGATGGGCATCCAGTGAGACGCCCATGGCGCGGACTGTTTCCGCACTTATGCCCGAAGGACTCAGCACTCGGTGGCCAACGCCGAGACCCCTCCATCATGCTTCCGCAATCCTGACGCGCAGAAGCTTGACCGAATTAAGGAACACGAGAACGTCTGGTCCCAGATGGATGAACGCCGCCTGGATTGGTCCAATCCAGCCCATGAGCGCGGCGGTGATGCCAAGCACATGGACCACTCCGACACCGACCCAGAGATTTTCCTGGACGGTCCGATAGGCGCGACGCGCGATAGTGCGCGCGCCAACAATCTTGCCGAGGTCGTCGGTCATCAGTGCGATGTCAGCGGCTTCCAACGCCGCCTGCGTGCCGCCGCCGCCCATGGCGATGCCAATGTCGGCACGCGCGAGTGCCGGCGCGTCGTTGACGCCGTCACCCACCATCGCAACCTTATAGCCGCGCTTCTGCAAGTCGGCGATCATGGCGACTTTGTCTTCGGGCATCAGGTCGGCCTTGACCTCATCGACACCCAAGTCTCTCGCAATCGCGTTAGCAGTCGTCTGATTGTCGCCGGTCAGCATGACGATATGTCTGACGCCATTTTCCTTCAAAGCGGCGATGGCTTCTCGCGCCCCTGGGCGCAGCGTATCGGCGATGAAGATGATCCCGCAAAACCGGCCGTCAACCGCGACGTGGACGGGCGTGCGATCCCGATCTTCGACAGCATAGGCGATGGACACGCCGTTCTCGCGAAGTAAAGCCGGATTACCTACGAGAACGGTTCTGCCTTCCACGGTCGCCCTAACGCCTCGACCCTGAACCTGCTCGTAGTTTTCCGGTTCCGGCACTGTGATTCCGTCCTCGGCGGCCGCCTCGACCACCGCCTTGGCCAAAGGGTGGGCTGAGCGGCGATCGGCGGCGGCCGCGATCCGCAGCAGTGTCGTTTCCGAAAAATCTGGATTGGTCACCTTGACGTCGACCACTAACGGCTTGTTGGCGGTCAGCGTGCCGGTCTTGTCAAAGGCGATCGCGTCTGCCTTGGCGAGTTGCTCAAGATAGAGCCCGCCCTTGATGAGAATGCCGCTGCGAGCAGCCCTGGCAATCGCGGCGATCATGACGATCGGCGTCGCCAGGCCAAGCTCTGCCGGCGAGGTGAAGATCAACAAGGTCACGATCTTGGAGACGTCGCGCGTCACCAGAAAAACGACGATCAGGAAGACGAACACGACCGGGATCAGCCATCCCGCGACCTTGTCGGCCAGCTTCTGCACGGGGGCAGCCTCGGCTTCGGCATTTTCGACCAGCGCGATGATGCGGGAGAAGATCGTATCGCCGCCGACCTTTTCGGTTCGGATGTCGAGCGCGCCGGCTTCAACGATGGTGCCGGCGAACACCTCTGCACCCTCCGTCTTGTCCTGGGGGACGCTTTCACCGGTGATCGGTGCCTGGTTGACCGAGGCTCGCCCGCCGACGACCACGCCATCGACCGGGATTTTCTCGCCGGTTCGCGCGAGGACGATGTTGCCCGCCTTGAGCGCCGCGATCGGCACCGTGCGCTCCGACCCGTTATCCCGCACGATCGCGGTTTGGGGCACGGACCCGATCAGCGCCTTGATCGAGGCGCGAGCGCGATCGGTATTGAGGTCGGCAATGAACTCCGCAATGAGAATGATGACCATTAGGACGGCGCCGGCCACAGTTTCGCCGCCGAATATCGCGACAATGGTCGCGATCGTCACGAAGATCTCGGTGCCGATCTTACGTTCAGTTATGAGGTCGGCGAGCCCTGTCCTGACCAGCGGATAGAGGCCGATGACGACCGCAGCCCAAAGCACCTGGATCGGCACAAGCTGTTGCCAATACAGCAGCGCCACCGTGCCGGTAAGCAGTATCCGGCCAATTTCGATCCAGCGTTCCCGTGTCATCAGGTCGCGCCAGGTCGCACCGTCTTCCCGGGGTTCAACTGCCTCACTCATCGTAACGCTGCCTCCTGTCGCTTCATTTTTCCGTTCGCCCGATAGAGGCTCCCGTTTCCCGCACCCTGAGGGGACATTTCGCCGCGAGCGCGGGGGCGAGCGCCCGCGGCGTGGTTCAGACCTCAAGGGGCAGGCCCGAACCAATCTCGATTTTAAGCACCGGAGCGAAAGCCCTTCCTGGCGCGACGCCTGGGTGCAGTTGACGGCCTGCGGAGCGCAAGATGCCGCGCGAGCAAGCGGTCCTCGGCCCTGAGCAACGAACCGAAAAGTCGCTTCGCACCTTTGAGCGGCAGCAAGGATAAAAGCCCCGTGCAGCGGAAACTGTGGACCACGCGCGCGCCTGGGGGGATTGCAGAGAGCAGGTAGCTTTCCTCCAGTGCGAAAAGCTTTCCCAGACCGAAGCGCAGGGCAAAGCACCGCTGCTCATCTACCGTTACAATGCGGGCATCGACGGTTCGGAAAGGCGCATTGCCTGTCTTCATGCGGAACGAATAATCGACCTTTGTATCCGACGTCAGCGAACCGGTTATTCTGACGAAAGGATGCCAGCGAGGGTAATCGTCAAACCTCGTGATGGCGGTCCAAACCCGCGGAAGCGACGTGTGGATGACGGTTTCATTCTCGACGGTGAACATGGCTCAGCTCCCGACGTCTCGACGGCCTTTTCAGGCTTGATCGTCGCGCGCGCCGAGCAATGTCTCGACCGGCGCGATCGTGATGAGCCCGATGCTACGTATGGTGTTGATCTCCGTCACGAACGTCCGAAGGCGCTCGTCTTCGTCGACGATTTCAACGACCAGGGGATCATTGCGATCGAGGAAGCCAGAGGCATGAATCAGTTTGGAATGCCCGAAGCCGACACGCCCGTTCAGGACCGTCACTCCAAGCAGTTTATGCGCTTTCGCCTTCTCCAGAATCACCTCGAACACGGGACGGTCGCCGCTCATCGCCAGTTCATCGGTGAAGATACGGAGCAAGGAATAGGATTTGGCTGTCATAACGCTGTCCTCTCTTCGTTTCGTGTCGAGGGGCCGACGACGTTTGCGGTTCGCCGCCGGCCCCTCTTGCTAGTTGGCCGGCAAGGGCTCATGCGGCTCTGCGCGCTCATCCCTTTGCCCGCGCCCGGCCATGTAGCGGGACATGAGCGCAGTGATCGCCGGCAGGACCAGCAGGGTGAGCGCCGTGCAGGTGATGAGGCCCCCGATCACGACTGTCGCGAGCGGACGCTGCACCTCGGCGCCGGTGCCCGTGGCGAGCGCCATCGGCACGAAGCCGAGGCTGGCGACCAATGCGGTCATCAGCACTGGCCGGACACGTTCCATCGCGCCGCCGATGATCGCTTCATCCTCATCGACGCCATCGTCACGCCGCTTTCGGATCGCGCTCATCATGACGAGGCCGTTGAGCACGGCGACGCCCGACAGGGCGATGAACCCAACCGCCGCCGTGATCGAGAAGGGTATGCCACGCAACAGCAGCGCAAACACCCCACCCGCCAGCGCCATCGGCACTGCCGAGAACACGATCGCCGCCGGCACGAAGCCGCCGAGCGCCATGTAAAGCAGTGCGTAAATGGCGAGGAAGCAGATCGGAACCACAATCAGCAGGCGCAAACGTGCCGACTGGAGGCTTTCAAACGTGCCGCCCCAATCGGTATACATGCCAGCGGGCAGATTGAGCTGGCCGATCTTCTCCTGGGCTTCGGTGACGAAGCCCCCGAGATCGCGACCGCGCACATTGACCTGCACGACGACCATGCGCTTGCCGTTCTCACGGCTGATCTGGTTCAACCCTTGTGTGTAGCTGAACCGTGCCACCTCGCGCAGCGCGATCGAGCGCGCGACCTCGCCCGGTCCTGCGGGCAGCATGACCGGAATCGCGCCAAGCGTTTCCAGATCGTCGCGCTGCGCGTCCGGCAGTCGCACCACCACTGAGAAGCGCCGATCGCCCTCGAACAGCAGCCCGGCCTCGCGCCCGCCGAGCGCGGCGGCGACGGTGTTCGCCACCTCCTCGACCGACAGGCCGTAACGCGCCGCAGCCTGCCGATCGATCTTAACGTCGAAGGTCGGCGCACCCGATGTTTGCTCTGCGCTGACGTCACCGGCGCCCGGTATCGAGCGAAGGATACCGGCGATCCGGTTGGCCTGGGCACTCATCGCGCCGAGGTCGTCGCCATAGAGCTTGACCGCGACATCCGCGCGCACGCCGGCGATGAGTTCGTTGAAGCGCATCTGAATGGGCTGCTGAATCTCGGTGCGATTGCCGATCAGCGGCTTCATCCGTTCCTCGATTCGCTTAAGGATGTCCTCCTTCGACTTGACCTCGGCCGGCCACTCATCCTCGGGCTTGGGGATGACATAGGTGTCCGAGGCGTTGGGCGGCATCGGGTCGGTGCCAAGGTCGGCGTTGCCGTTCTTGGAAAAGACCAATGCCACCTCCGGTAGCGATTTCAGCGCATTTTCTATCTGAAGCTGCATCTGCGTCGACTGGTCGATTGAGGCCGAGGGCACGCGGAAGTTGGTAACGGTGATGTCCTTCTCGTCGAGCTGCGGCATGAACTCCTCGCCGAGCAGGCCGAAGGCGAATATCGCCGCCACGAACACGCCCGCGCCACTGGCGACAAACGGCAGTGGATGCGCCACCGCTTTGGTCAGGAGTGGCGCGTATTTCTCCTTGAACCAGCGGATCGGCTTCACCTCCGTCTCGCTGACCTTGCCGGTGATCACGAGCGCGATCATGGCGGGCACGAAGGTCAGCGACAGCACGAAGGCGGACGCGAGCGCCACCATCAGGGTGATCGCCATCGGCGCGAAGGTCTTACCCTCGACGCCCTGGAAGGTGAGCAGCGGCACGAAGACCAGGAAGATGATGAGCTGGCCATAGACGGTCGGCCGGATCATCTCCTGTGCGGCGAGTGTGGTTTCCTCCATGCGTTCGGATCGGGTAAGAAGCCGTCCTTCATGCTCCTGCCGCTCCGCAAGGCGTCTGAGCGCGTTCTCCACGATGATGACCGCGCCGTCGACGATCAAGCCGAAGTCGAGCGCGCCGAGACTCATGAGGTTTCCCGACACGCCGAGCCTGTTCATGCCGGTAGCGGTCATGAGCATGGTGATCGGGATCACTGCCGCGGTGATGAGCGCTGCACGGATATTGCCCAGCAGCAGGAACAGGACGACGATGACGAGCAAAGCGCCTTCGACGAGATTCTTCTCGACAGTGGCGATGGTGGCGTTGACGAGCTTGGAACGATTGTAAACGGGCTCCGCGAAGACGTCGGGTGGAAGTGCCCGGTTGATTTCCGTGAGCTTGTCTGCCGCGCTGGTGGCAACGATCCGGCTGTTGCTGCCGGTCAGCATCAGCACGGTCGAAATGACCGCCTCCGATCCCATGCGGCTGCCCGAGCCGGTGCGGACCGCGCCACCGATCTCGACGTGACCGACATCCTTCACACGCACCGGCACGCCGGCGCGCGTGGCTACGACCGCCTCCTCAATGTCCTGGATCGACTTGAGGCGTGCGTCGGCGCGGACAAGGAAACTTTCACCGGCCCGCCGAATGTAATTGGAACCGGCAGAGAGGTTGGCCCGCTCCAGCGAGTCTGCCAGCTCCGTGATCGAGAGACCATAGGAAGCCAGCGCATTGAGGTTGGGTTGGACGAGATACTGCTTCACATAGCCGCCGTTGGAATCGACGCCGGCCACGCCCTGCACCGTCCGCATCTGCGGGCGAATGATCCAGTCCTGCACCGTCCGCAGATAAGCCGCCTTGGCGAGTTCGGTCGTCAGCTTCTCGCCTTCGGGCGTGAGATAGCTGCCGTCCGACTGCCAGCCGGGCTTTCCGTTCTCGATCTTCACGCCCTTCCCGTCGGGATGGCGGAAGGCGACCGAGTAGAAGAAAATCTCCCCGAGGCCGGTGCTGAGCGGCGCCAGATTGGGCTGGACGCCGGCAGGCAGGCTATCCCTTGCCTGGGCGAGCCGTTCGGTCACTTGCTGCCGCGCGAAATAGATGTTGGTGTCGTCGGTGAATACCGCCGTCACCTGGCTGAATCCGTTGCGCGTCAGTGATCGGGTCAGGGTGAGGCCGGGAATACCGGCCAACGCGGTTTCGACCGGAAACGTGACCTGCTTTTCCATGTCGACGGGACCAAGCGTCGGATTGAAGGTGTTGATCTGCACCTGACGGTTGGTGACGTCGGGCACGGCGTCGATCGGCAGTTTGGTGATTTGCCATGCGCCGATGCCGACGATGATGAGGACGAGGAAGGCGACGAACCATCGCCCCCTCACCGAGAGGCTGAGGATACGCGCGATCATTCCGCCGACTCCTTTTCGAGTTCGGCTTTCAGCAGGAAAGCGTTGGTGGTGGCGATCGGCGTCCCGGCCTTGAGGCCGGAGACGATGGCAACGAGCCCGCCGCTGCGGCTGCCGGCCTGGACCGTCTGCGCCTTGAAGCCGTCACGGGTCCGAACGAAGACGACGGTGCGATCCCCGATCGTCTGCACGGCATCCTGCGGCACCATAACGCCATCTTTGACGGCACCGCCGCTCGCAAAAATGCGCGCCTGGACGAGCTGCCCCGGAGCGAGCAAGCCCGCGTCACCCTTCGGCTCGATGACGACGGTCGCTGCCCGGCTCTGCGGATCGATCACGCCGGTCGCGGACCGGACGCGGCCCTCGATGGTGCGGCCGTCGCTGACGGTGAGTTCGACGCGATCGCCTGTGCGCACGCGCCCGGCGTCTGCCGGAGGAATGCTGGCCGTGATTTGCAGACGGCGCGGATCGGCAACGCGGAACAGTTCGGTTTCCGCAGCGACGAACTGGCCGAGATTGGCGGGAGCCGACGTGATGCGGCCACTGACCGGGCTCACCACCGCGACCGAGCGGCCGTCTCTCGACACCCTTGCTGCGCCCGCAGCCGCGCTCGCCCGGCGGGCATCGGCCTGTGCGACGGCGAGATTCGCTTCGGCGGCTTCATAGTCAGCTCTCGGACTCACACCTTGCGCCAGCAAGCCCCGCTCACGCGCGAGCTGGCGGTTGGCGAGCGTGACGCGCGCCGCCGCCGCCGCCTGATCGGCGGCGATCGTCGAAGCATCCCGGCTCTCAACGAGAGCGAGGGTTTCACCTTGCCCGACGGGATCGCCGATCCGCTTGAAGATTCGGGTCACGGTGCCGGGCGCTCTTGCGGTCAACACCGCCTCGGCATCCGGCGTAGCTTCAACCGTGGCGGCGGCCGGGATCGCCGCGTCCAGTTCACCGGACGCGGCGGGAGCAATGCCGATCTGTGACGCGGCGATGCCCTGCTGCGATATGGCTATCGTATCGGTTGGTGCAGCCGAAGCTTGCGACTCCGTTTCTGCTGCCGGAGCAGAGGCGGAAGGCTGCGTGAGGCGCGCGGCACCGAAGCCGAGCGCGGCGGCGGCGACCAGCCCAAGGGCGGCACCGGCATAGAGGCGGTTCTTGTCGTTCATTGGACCGGTTCTCCGGTGATGGTGAGGCCCTGGAGACGGGCGAGATTGGCGCGGGCATCGAGGCGGGCAGCGGCAGCGTCGAGAACGACCCCGCGCGCAAGTCCCAGCCCGTGCCTTGCCGCGATGAGTTCGATCAGGGGCGACTTGCCGGACTCGTAGGCGATGCGAGCAAGCCGGTAGGTCTCGTCTGCCGTTCGCAGCGTCTGTTCGGCCGCTGCGACACGCGCGTCCGCCGCTTCGTTGAGGGCGACAGCGGCGCTGATTTCTGCTTCCAATTCTAGCAAGGTAGCATTTGCCCGCGCTTCCGCGCCGCGTAGCTCCGCCTGGGCGGCGGCAATGTTCCCGCGATTGCGATCGAACAGCGGAAAGGGGACAGTTATCCCCGCGATGATCGCATTGGCCTTGTCGACTTCCAAACGACGGACGCCGACTGACGCCGTCACGTCCGGCACTGCTTGACGCCGTGCCACGATCACACGATGCGCTGCCGCCTCTCGCTCAGCCTTGGCGGCGAGGTAAGGTGCGGTCTGCATCGGGTCCACGGGACCATAGCCGGACCGCGCCTCGAACCTTCCCAGGAGAGGTTCGGACAAGGTAGTGAACGGTGTCGTCTGACCAGCAAGCGCGGAAAGGCGCGCATAGGCGCCGACCCGCTCGGCCTTCGCCGTGTCCACGGATGCCCGTAAAGAATTGACCTCGGTCTCGGCCTGAAGGCTGCGCAGCCGCGCTTCCTTTCCAGCCCCAACGAGCGCGCGTGCAGCACGCAGGTCAGTCTCGGCCTCCTCGACTTCATCTTCCGCCAGAGTGATTCGTCGATCAGCGATCTCCGCCGCGCCGTAAGCGCGGGCAAGATCATAGGCATAGGCCAGGCGACCATCCCTGCTCCTGGCGCGAGCGGCTACGACTCCCGCTTCGCCAGCCGCAATGCGCGCGGAGCGTTTGCCGCCCAGCTCGATGACCTGGTTGAGTTGCAGTGTGCTCTCGGCCCGGTCGAAACCTCTATAGGGCTGTTGACCGGCGATGTTCTCGGTCATCACCCCAATGCTGGGATTGGGCCGTGCCCGTGCTTGCCGGGCCAGGCCCTCGGCGCGTTCGACATCTGCTTCCAGGATCACCTGACGCGGCGCTTCCTGTGTCTCGCGAAAGAGTTCTGCGAAAGGCGGGGCGGTTTGCGCGTTTACACTTGTGCACATCAGGCCGCCGGCCGCCGTGAACAGGCCAAACAGCGCCACGCGAACGCGCCGTTGGCCGATATAATCGGTCATTTGGATTTTCCTTGAGGTTATGCTTGCGGAACGCCGGTCGGCGCGCGGGCATCAGCCTCGTGGGGGACGCAGAAGGGCTTCCGGTAAAAGACCGCTGATGACGAAGTCTTTGGAAACGAACCAGTCGCCTGAAACGGCGAAGAAAGTAGCAGTCATGCCAGTGCTAGGCACGATGTCCGCCAACCCATGAATGACCGTGTGGGTCGCCTTATGAAGATCGACTTCCGGCATGGACGGACTATCGTCATCATGCTGGACAAGAGCGCTTTCGATCCTCGTCTCATCATGGCCGGCCATCGAACTGTGCCAAGCATTCAAGCCGAGCACGTTGAGCATCGCTAGCATGGCCAACAGCGCGCCAACGATGAGGTATCGATTGGCGGCTTTTGCATGAAGGACATGGCGTTGGCCGAGGCGCATCTTCTTTTTACTATCGGCAAATGCGCAAATCGGCAATCCCGACCTTCCCGCAAGACAGCGAACGGCCCTCATGCCCGCCTCGCCCAATGCGGGTGGAGATCGTCGATCATATAGGCGTGTGCGGCACCGTCGCCCGTATGATATAGACGAATATGCTCATGATCCTTCGGTAGATCGTCATGCTCGTGCGGCACGACATCGGGGTCGTCAGACGGCCAAAATAGCAAGGCAAAAATCGTGCCCGCACTTGCAAAAATCGCCATCGCACCGAACGCAGCGGTCATGGAGATATTGGCGCCGAGTTGACCAACCAGCGGATAGCATATCAGCCAGCATATGTGGCTGAGAGCAAACTGTGCGGCAAACAGCGCCGGCCTGTCTTCTGCATTGGCCGATCGTTTGAGCAACCGCCCCGAAGGCGTGACGCTCATCGAATATGCGATCCCCAGCACGACCCAACCAGCGAGCAACATGTGCCAGTACGAAGGACCGACCGGAACGGCGATACTGATCCAGGTCATTGCGCCGAGGCCCACAGACAGGGCGACAGCTGCACCGACCATAACCCTTCGATCATCGATCCTGTCGAGCAATCGGGGCAGAAGCAGGGCTGCGGCGATCGAACCCAGACCATAAGCTGCCAGAGTCAGCGCCACGTCGCGTTGGGCCATCCCGAGTAAGCTCTGGACGATGACCACGGTGTTGACGATTACCATAGAGCTGGCGGCGGCGGCGGACAAGGTAATCGCCAGCAGACCGAGCAAGCGCGGCGTCTGGAGGTAGATACGCATCCCGCGCGTGGTCTTGGCATAGAGGCTTTCCTGCCGATCTGCTGACCGCTCGGCGCGCGGCAGAATGACCGAAACGACTAGCAGCGCCGAACCGATGAAACCGATCGCCGTGCCGGAAAACAGCCAATGGAAATTGATCACGGTCAACAAGGCGGCCGCCAGCATCGGGCTGGTGATATTCTCCATGTCATAGGCGAGGCGCGACAGCGAGAGCGCGCGGGTATAGTCGCGCTCATCGGGCAGGACGTCGGGAATGGTCGCCTGGAAGGTCGGCGTAAATGCCGCCGAGGCAGCCTGGAGCACGAAGATCAGGACATAGATTTGCCAAATCTCGCTCACGAAGGGCAGGCAGATCGCAACGGCCGCGCGCACGAGGTCCAGAGAAACGAGCAGCGCCCTGCGCGGGACGCGATCAGCAAAGGCCCCGGCGATGGGCGCAATCCCGATATAGGCGACCATCTTGATAGCGAGAGCTGTTCCCAAGACAGCGCCCGCATTGCCGCCAGCGAGATCGTAGGCCAGCAAGCCGAGCGCCACGGTCGCAAGGCCGGTCCCGACCAGGGCGATGACCTGGGCGAGCAGCAGATGCCGGTAGGTTCGGTTCGCAAGAACGGCGAGCATGGTTTCCAACGAGTCGGGCATATCCCCCCAGGGGGATACTTGCCTTTATCCTCGTTGCGGTTAAAAGGTCAATAAAGGACTGGTGTCGATCGCTCTTTCGGTCGGTGGCATCATGATCAAATTCCTACCTGGCGGTCGGTGAACCGAAAACTACGTCTCGACAGCATGACCTTAGGTAACGATGATAAGAAGATGTCCCATCCCCATCCTCACTCGACCCATCCCGCAATCGTCAAACGCCTCAACCGGGCTACCGGTCATTTACGCAGCATCGTGGACATGATCGAGAACGGACGATCCTGCTCCGATATCGCCATGCAATTGCAGGCGGTCGAAAAGGCGATCGCGACCGCCAAGCGAACCTTGATCCAGGATCACCTCAGCCACTGCATCGGTGGCGATCCGGCGCACGGCGAAAAGGCGATGGCTGAGTTTCAAGCTATCTCTAAATATCTCTAACCGACGCAGCCGGGAAAGAACAGCGACGGAGCCATGTCCACACTGTTTTCAAGTCAAACATTCCGCCGCTTTCTGTTGGGCCTGCTCGCCTTTGCTGTGCAACTTTCCGCTTGTCAGGCTATTGCACGCCACGCCCCTAGTGCAACGCTCGCTGCGGAGGCAGAACGCCATGCCGAATTAAAGCAGCAATCCGCTGCCCACGGCCACATCCATGACGACGGCGATGATGGCGAGCGCGTGCGTGGCCATGTGCATGGGCATAACCCGGCCGACCATAGCCATGATACGCCTATCGGTGTTGCCCAGTCAGGCGTCGATCTCCCTCTTGTGCAACAGGGATGGCCACCTCAGGCCGGACCGATATTGAGCGGCCGCAACAGCGACCCTATGGACCGCCCCCCGGAGTACCTGTCCTCGATGTGACCGCGACGCCGCGCCAGCGCGGCAATTCACATAGATAGACAGGTATTCTCATGATACAGGCTTTTACTGAGCCGGCGCACGGACGACGTGCGTCCTCCCGGCTCCTATTGTTATTGTTCTTGACCGGGCTGAGCCTCGTTCTTTGGACCGGCACCGCCTTCGCCCATGCCGTCGCCGAAGGCGATAAGGGCTATATCCAGGAGATCAGCGGGGTTCACCTGCTGGAGTTTATGTATCTCGGCGCCAAACATATGGTGACGGGATACGATCATATTTTATTTCTGTTCGGGATCATCTTCTTCCTCTATCGGATGAAGCATATCGCGATCTATGTCAGCCTGTTCGCGATCGGCCATTCGACGACCATGCTGCTGGGCGTTTTCTTCGACTTCGGCATCAACAGCTATATTATTGACGCGATCATCGGCTTTTCGATCGTCTATAAGGCGCTCGACAACCTTGGGGCGTTCCAACGCTGGTTCGGCTTCCAGCCGAACACCAAGGCTGCAACGCTGATATTCGGTTTCTGCCACGGCTTCGGCTTGGCGAACAAGATCATCGACTATGAGATTTCTCCCGACGGCCTGCTGCCTAACCTGCTGGCCTTCAATGTCGGCGTCGAACTCGGTCAGTTGCTCGCGCTCGCCGCCATTCTGATCATCATGGGCTTCTGGCGCCGAACGCCGAGCTTCTGGCGTCATGCCTACACCGCCAACGTCGTGATGATGACCGCCGGGTTCGTGCTGATCGGATATCAGCTCACCGGCTGGGTCGTCGCCTGATCAAAGGATTTGAACCATGTATAACACGCCCATACCCTCACAAGCCGAACTGCCGTCATCCGGCCAGCTTATCCGTTCGACCGTGATCGCTGCCGTGACAGCCGTCGCGCTCCTCGTCACGATCGTGCTCCCGGCCGAATATGGTGTCGATCCTACCGGAATCGGCCGCGCGCTCGGTTTCACTGATATGGGGGATATAAAGCGCCAACTCGCCGAAGAGGCCGAAGCGGACAGGAAAGTTGATACCGCCGCGAATGATGCCAGAAGCAGGGCCATCATCGAGGCCGCTGCATCAGGAAGAACCATCGCCCCTGGGCAGAGCGCCGACGCCCCGCCCGCAGTCGACGCTGCGCCGGGCCGGACTGATCGGATGAGCGTCACTCTGAAACCCGGCGAGGGTGCAGAGGTGAAGCTCGTGATGAAACGAGGGGAAAAGGCGAGCTTCGTCTGGACCGTTCAAGGCGGAGCCGTGAATGTCGACCTCCACGGTGACGGCGGCGGACAATCGATCAGCTACGAAAAGAAGCGCGGCCTTTCCAGGGGCGAAGGCGTAATTACGGCTGCGTTTAACGGCAATCATGGTTGGTATTGGCGCAATCGGGGTGATGCCGAAGTGACCGTGCTTCTGGAAACTCAAGGCCAGTATGCCGACATAAAGCGGCTAATCTAGCGCATAAAAACAGAGTGCCTTCCTTGGGATTCTACAGCCGATACCGAGTTATACTCGGTATCGGCCATTCAGATTGTACTGACCATGTCGGATTGAAGAAATAGATATGCCTTTCGACATTCGCCAACTTCGCTACGCCATCGCCGCGGCGGATCATGGCAGCTTCTATCGCGCGTCCAGGGTGCTGGACGTGGAGCAGTCGACGTTGAGCCGGGCCATCCTGAAGCTGGAGCGGGTGATCGGCGGACGGATTTTCAACCGCTCGCAGGGCGGCGTCAGCATGACGCTCGCCGGCGCGCAGTTCATCCGCGCGGCGCGGTCGATGGTGGCGAACGCGGACAAGATGGTGGCAACGATGCGGGCGGCGGGCCAGGGCCGCGCGGGGGGACTTATGATCGGACACAACAGCGCGATCTCGGCCGGCCATCTGCGCGCCACCATACTGGGCTGGCGAGCGGCAAATCCCGATGTCGAGATCGACGGCGTGGAAGCCGACCGGGGCGCGCTGCTCGCGGGGCTCGATACGGGCGAGATCGATATCGCGGTCCTGGTCGGCGAAGCGGGCCATGCCGGATTCCGGCGTGAGGGGTTGTGGAACGAGCGTGTCATGGCCGCGTTGCCGGCAGATCATGCCCTTGCCGCAAGCGAGGCCGTTCATTGGACCGATTTGCGGCGCGAGCGCTTTCTGCTGCCTGCCGCCGATCCCGGCCCGGAAATCCGCGACCTGCTGCTCGGCCGCCTGATGATGGCGGGCGAGCCTCCCGATATCAGGATGCATCAGGCCAGCCGCGAGGCGATCCTGAGCGTGCTGGGCGGCGGTCTGGGCGTGTCGATCGTCTGCGAGGGCGCGACGGGCGCTCGCTATCCCGACGTCATCTATCGCCCCGTCCAGGGCGAGCAGGGACCGGCCTTCATCAACTATTCGGGCTACTGGCGAAAGGACAACGCCAATCCCGCGCTGAGGCGTTTCCTCGCCTTCGTGCGCGACCGCTATGCGCTGTCCTTCGACATCCCGTGACCGCGCGAGACAGTGACATGCGACGTTAACAGGCGGGATCGCAACCAACGGCCGGCCTGATTTGCAACCGGAGAAAGGAGCCGTCATGACGCAGGGAAAGACACTCATCATCGTGCTGGTCACGCTGATCGTCGGGTTCGGAGCGGGTTTCGTTCTGCGCCCGGTGATCGCGCCGGCCGAACCGGCAGCAGCGGTCGCGAGTCCTGTGCCCGTCGCCGCGCCCGCGGAGCCGCGCGGCAAGCAATATTTCGCGGCGCATCTCGACGAGGCCCGGCAGGTTCTGACACAGTGCGCGGAAGGCTCGACGCGCGGCGACGAATGCTTCAATGCCGAGATGGCCGTGACCGAGGCGGAGGGCCGAGCGCGGCACAAGAAGTTCTTTGGCAATTGACCACGCGAACGGGCTTTCAGTCCCCCTGCGCGCGATGCCGGCGAAAGGCGCGGTCGGTGGCCATGAACCGCTCCAGCATCGGCGCGATCAGGCGCGCGGGCGGGATCGGGCTGCCCTCGCCGAGAATCTCGCCGTAGCGCCGTAAATCCTCGAACAGCGGCGCGGGCAGTTCCACGGCGAGCTTGACGGGCTTGTCCTCGGGGATCTGCCCCAGCTTGAGTTTGGTCATCGCGTTGCTCCGATGGGTTCGAGGATCAAATCTCTCGTCAGGACGACCCTGAGCGGATGCCCCGGCCGGATGGTGAGCGTCGGCTGCACATTGAGCTGCCGCCGCACGACCTGCTGTCCGGTCTGGTTGATGGTGTCCTGCGATCCCCGCCGAAGCGCGCGGGTGAGGTCGTCCTCGCTGTCGGCCCCCAGCTCGGCGCCGACGCCGAGCAAGGTCGAGACGGCGGCGGCTTTCAGCAGATTGCCCCAATGCTGATTGACGCGACCCTGTAGCCCCGCAAATCCCGCGGCGTCCGTTCCGGGCTGGCGCTCGAGAACGATCGAGCGCCCGTCCGGCATGATGAGGCGGTCCCAGGAGAGCAGCACACGCGTCTGCCCCGCGGCGACCTCGCTGTCATATTCGCCGATCAGCCGCGCGCCCTGCGGAATGAGCAGGATGCGCCCGGTGATGCTGTCATAGACGTTCTGCGTCACCTGGGCGGTGATCTGGCCGGGAAGGTCGGAACGGATGCCGGTGATCAGCGCGGCGGGGATGATGCTGCCGGCCTGGACAATGTTGGGCGAGGCCGGCGCGGTCAGCCGCTCGGCGCTGACAGTGCGCTGATTGGTCGCTTGCGCCATGAACGCCCGCTTGGCGGCTTGGTCGCCCTGCGCAGCCTCTGACGGTTGCGGAGCTGCGGCCTCCGGCGCTGCGATGGCGAGGCTCGGCAAGGACGGCATCGCACCGGTCCCGGCGCTGCTTCCGCCGAGGAACACCATGCTGGTGCGGGCTGCATCGCGTTCCTGGGCGATGCGCTGGCGAGCGGCTTCGGCGGCCTGGATGCGCGGATCGGGCTGCGCGCCGACCGGTGGCACGGGCACATTCTCCCCGCGCTGCTGCGCCGAGACGATCGGGCCGCCGAGATCGCCGGGAAGCCTGGGGCCGAGCTTCGGGACCTGGCCGTAATCCTTCGGCCCCGAGGTGATGGTCTCGGATGCGGCGCGGCTGTCGGTATTGTAGAGTTCCTTCGCCGCCTGTTCTCCTTTGGGCGCGAGCGCATACCAGAGCGAGCCGCCGATACCGAGCCCCGCGACCACGCCGAGCGTCGCCAGCGCCTTCCTCGAAAGGCGCATGACGCGCGGCGCAGGCCCGCGAAGCTGAAAGGCGGCGGGGTTCGCGGATGCGGGTTGGGGGGATGCCTGCGGCGCTGGCTGGACGGGCGTATTGGTGGGATCGGCCATCACCGCCCCCTGCGGGACGTGTCCGCGCCGTCGCGCACGATTCGCACGCGCCGCTCGGTGCGCTTGTCGCTCAGGCGCAATTCCGCGCTGGCGAACAGGCGATCGACCACCATATAGCGCCCCTGCACGCGGTAATTGACCAGCTCGGCGTCGCCAGCCGCGCCGGTCACGAACAGCGGCGGCATCTCGCCCTGCGAGATCCCGGCCGGGAACTCGATGAACACCTGCGCGGAATCGTCGAAGGCGCGCACGGGCTTCCACGGCACGCGGTCGCCCTCGATCCGGTAGCGGAAATTGAGCGCCGCGATGTCGATGCCGGTGGCGACGGGGGCCGAGGCGGCAGCGGCGGCGTTTGCGCCGCGCAGGGCGATCAGCGCGTCCTGCGGATAGGTCCACGACACCGACGCCATATAGGTCGAGGCCGTCGCGCGCAGTTCGATATGATAGGTGCGCCGGTCGGTGTTGATGACGAGGTTAGTGAAAATGTCGGGCCGCGTGGGCTTCGCGAGGATATGCACGCGCGCCGTCGCGCCGCTGCCGCTCACCGTGTCGCCGATGATCCAGCGCACGGTGTCGCCGGCCGCGACCGGCCCCGGCCCGACGAGCTGCTCGCCCTCCTGAAGCGCGATGTCCGTCACCTGGCCGGGCGCGGTATATACCTGATAAAGCGCGCCTTCGGTCCAGGGATATTGCTGGATGGCGTTCACATAGCCGTCGCGGGTGGGTTGCACGCGGGCGGCCGCGTTCGCGGCCCCGACGCGGCGGCGCGGATCGGTCGCTTCTCGCGGCGAGGCGCTTTGCGTGACCGGCTTCAACTGGCCCGGAAGCGGCAGCGGTTCGGGGATAGTCACCACCTCGACCACGCGTGGCGGTTGTGCGGCCGGCGTGGCCGCGATCTCGCGCGGTGGATCATCGTAAGCGATGCTCGGCGCTTTCGCCGATGAGGTGGCGCAGCCGGCCAGCGCGGTTGCGGACAATAACATAACCGCGCTGGCGGCATGGCGGGCGGACATGCGTGTCATTGCGACAGCTCCTTGCTCCAGTTGAGGGCGTTGACGAACACGCCGAGCGGGTTCTTGCGCAGCGCGTCGGGGGTGCGCGGGGTCTGGACAACGACAGTGAGGATCGCCGACCAGCGGGTCGTCTCGGCGAGACTGCCGTCCTGATAGCGCCGCTCGATCCAGGCGACGCGGAAGCTGTCGCCGGAGGCACGGATCACGCTGGAGACGTCCACCGCGACCTGCACCTTGCCGACCTGTGCGATCGGATCGTTGGCGCGCGCGTAGTCGTTGAGCGCCAGTGCGCCCTTGTCGGTCGTGAAATCGTAAGCCCTGAGCCAGTTCTGCCGGACGATGACCGGATCGGCCGGGATCGCCCTGACCTGCTCGATGAACCGGGCGAGATGGAACGCGATCTGCGGATCGGTCGGGCGGTAGCCGGTTTCGGCGGGAGCGACGGCCTGCGCTTCGCCGAGCCGATCGACCTGCACCACCCAGGGCACGATATGGCCGCGGGCGGATTGCCAGACGAGTCCGGCCGAGAGCCCACCGGACAGGGCGAGCGCGCCGAAGAAGGCAAGGCGCCAGTTCTTCGCCTGCACGCGGGCGGAACCGATGCGGTCGTCCCAGACCTGCGCGGCGCGCTGGTAGGGCGTCGCGGGTTCGGGGGTCTGGCCGTAGCGGATGGTGGGTCGTCGGAACATTTTCGGATCACTCCCTTTCCTTGACGTCGGGACCGCCGCCGCCGCCGTGGCTGTCGCCGGCCTTCATCGTGTGAGCGAGGACGGTCGCGCCGTGGGTCGCGGACTGGCGCTGCTTCATGGCCGAGGCCCATGCGGGCGGCGCGGAAGCCGGGGCTGCCGGCGATGCCGCGGGCGCGGGACTTCCCGATGCGGGAGCGACGCCCAGCCCGGCGCGGGCGCCTGTGCGGAAGTTGTCCTTCATGGATGCGCTCGCCTTGCCGGCCATCCGGCGCAGCGGCGAGAGCGCGGCATTGACGGCGCCGGTCGCCGCCGTCTGTCCGACAGCGGCCATGCCGCCCGCCACAGCGCCCGCGCCGCTCCTGCCGAGCGAGCCGACGCTGTAGGCGCCCGCCGCGCCGCCCGCCATGCGCGCGCCGCCTTGCGCGGCTGCCGCACCCATCCGCCCGGTCGCGCCTATGGTCGAGGCGGCAGCGCCGACGCCGAGCTTCGCGGCGGCGGCGCCACCGACCAGCGCGCCGCCCGCCGCCAGCACGGTGCCGGCCGCCGCGCCCGCGCCGAGCTGCGGCCCGCCCGAGACGATCCCGTTGGCGATGCCGGGGCCGAAGATCGACAGGCCGAGCAGCGACAGCGCGCCGAGCGCGATCGCCAGAACCTGCCGCGCGTCGGGTTCGGGACCGACCGTCGCCGTGAACGTGCTGAACAGGGTCGTGCCGATCCCGGTGATGACCGCGAGCACCAGCACCTTGATCCCGCTGGAGACGATATGGCCGAGCACTTTTTCGGCCATGAACGCGGTGCGGTTCCAGAAGGCGAAGGGCAGCAGGACGAATCCGGCCAGCGTCACCAGCTTGAACTCGATCAGGGTGATGAATATCTGGATGGCGATAATGAAGAAGGCGAGGACGACGATCAGATAGGCGAGCAGCAGCACGGCGATGATCGCGAGATTGGCGAACACCGACCAGAGGCTGTTATAGGCCTCCATCGCGTCGATCAGTGGCTGCGCCGCATCGAGACCCTTTGCAGCGATCGTGCCGGGCTTCATGAACTCCGCGAGGCTGAGGGCATCGCCACTCGCCTTGAGCCCCAGCCCCGCGAAGCTGTCGAACAGGATCGTCGCCAGTGTCTGGAAATTGCCGATGATGAAGGCGAAGGCGCCGATATAGAGGGTTTTCTTGACCAGCCGCTGGATCACGTCCTCATCGGCGCCCCAGGCCCAGAACAGCCCGGCGATGGTCACGTCGATCGCGATAAGGGTCGAGGACAGGAAGCCGACCTCGCCGCCGAGCAGGCCAAAGCCGCTGTCGATGTAGCTGGTGAAGGTGTCGAGGAAGGTATCGACGATCCCGGTGTCACTCACGGCGCGGTGCTCCCGGCCTGATCGGCGGGGACAAAGGGGCCGGGAAGCTCCGGCCGGATCGCCTCGTCAGCCCGGCTGCCGTCGCTGTCATATGCGGCGGGAAGCGCAGGATGCTCGCCCGGCGCGGGCGCGTCGGCATCCTTGCCGAAGAAGCGGCGGCGCTTTTCCGCCCATGCCGCCTCGCAGCCGGAATCCGGCATGGTGAGCGTGGCGCAGCGTTCCAGTTCGCGCGCCAGCCGCTTCTCCTGCTCTCCTTCTTCAAGGACGGGCAGGACGGCTTCAAGCTGCGGTTCATGCGGTTCGCGCGAGCCCGCGAGCGCCACGGCCAGCATGATGCCGCCGAGCGCGGCGACACCGGCGATCTTTGCATTGCGCGACATGCGGCTTCTCCTGTCAGTCGCGGCCGAAGAAGCGGCGGAAGCGTTCGCGCCCCTCCGCCTCGATCGCGGCCTGCCGCGCGGCGTCGAGCGACTGCGCCCGTCCCTGCGCCGCGACGGCGGCGGTGAGGTCGGCGAGCTGCTGCGATTGCAGGGCGAGAAGCTGGTTGCCCGCCTGCGCGGCCTGGAGCGCGCCGGTCGCCGACTGACTGGCCGAGACCAGGCTGTTCATCGTGGTGCGCGCGCCCTCGATATTACCGACGACGCCGGCCTGCACCTGCAAGGAGTCCTGGAACGCGCCGACGCTGTCCTCCCAGCGCGCGTTCGCATTGGCGATCATCTGGGCGTTGGTGCCGGTGAGCGCGGTGCCCTTGTAACGGTCGGTGAAGGCGCTCTGGATGTCCCGGACATCGTAGGCGATGCGCTGGGCCTGCCTAAGCAGCTGCTGCGTCTGCCGGACCTGCTGCTGGAGAACGTCGACCGTCGAGAGCGGCAGCGAAGCGAGATTGCGCGCCTCGTTGATGAGGCTCGTCGCCTGCTGCTGAATTTGCTGAATCTGGTTGTTGATCTGCTGGAGCGACCGGGCGGCGGTCAGCACGTTTTGGGCGTAATTGGTCGGGTCATAGACGATCCCGCCGAACTGGGCGTGCGCGGGCGTCGCGGCGGTGGTGCCGATCATGCCGGACGTGGCGATCGCGCCGGCCAGCATGGCGCGGCGCAGGATGGTGGCTTTCATGGGATCATGTCCTTCAAGGCAAGGGGGAGCTGGCCGGTATCTTCCCGGTTTCCGGCCAGCGGATCGGGTTGAGGTTCGGGAAGAAGCTCGACCGCCCAGGCGCAGCCGCGGTGACGCAGCCATTCGGCCGCGAAGGCAGGCGCGCCATGCGCCTCCACCAGCTCCGCGATCCGGCGCTGATCGGTCTTGGAAGAGGCGGCGGCGAAGGCCAGCGCGACCTCGCCAAGCCCCAGCTCGAACAGGCGGTTGCCGCGCCTTGACTGGCAGTAATAATCGCGCTTCGGCGTCGCCCGGCTCAGGATTTCGATCTGGCGGGCGTTGAGCCCGAACCGCTCGTAGATCACCGCGATCTGCGGTTCGACCGCGCGTTCGTTCGGCAGGAATATCCGGGTCGGACAGCTCTCGACGATGGCGGGCGCGATCGTGCTGCCCTCGATCTGCGCGAGCGACTGGGTGGCGAAGATGACGCTGGCGTTCTTCTTACGCAGCGTCACCAGCCATTCCGAAAGCTGTTTGGCGAACGCGGGCGATCCCAGCGCCAGCCAGCCCTCGTCGATGACGATGAGCGTCGGGCTGCCGTCGAGCCGCCCCGCGATGCGGTGAAACAGGTAGGACAGGACGGCCGGGGCCGCGCCGCTTTCCATCAAGCCTTCGGTCTCGAACACCTGAACGGTGGCCTCGCCAAGCCGCTCGGTCTCGGCATCGAGCAGCCGGCCCCATGCTCCGCCCACGCACCAGGGCGCGAGCGCCTGCTTGAGCTGCTGGCTCTGGAGCAGGACGGCAAGGCCCGTCAGGGTCCGTTCCGCGATCGGCGCGGTGGCGAGCGAGGTCAGCGCCGACCAGATATGCTCCTTGGCCTGCGGGTCGACGGTCACATTCTCGGATGCGAGGATCGCCGCCAGCCATTCGGCGGCCCAGGCGCGTTCGGCTGGGTCGTCAATATGGGCGAGCGGTTGGAGCTGCACGCCGTCCCCGGCCTCGTCGGCGAGCATCCCGCCGAGATCCTGCCAGTCGCCGCCCATACCGATCGCAGCCGCGCGGATGCTGCCGCCGAAATCGAAGGCGAAGACCTGCGCGTTCTCGTAGCGGCGAAATTGCATCGCCATCAGTGCAAGCAGCACCGACTTGCCGGAGCCGGTCGGCCCGACGATGAGGGTGTGCCCGACATCGCCGACATGAAGGGAAAACCGGAACGGGGTCGAGCCTTCGGTCTTGCCATAAAGCAAGGGGGGCGCACCGAAATGCTCGTCCCGTTCCGGCCCCGCCCATACTGCTGACAGGGGGATCAGGTGGGCGAGATTGATGGTGGAAATCGGAGGCTGGCGGACGTTGGCATAGGTGTGGCCGGGGAGGCTCCCAAGCCACGCCTCGATCGCGTTCATGCCCTCGGGGATCACGGTGAAGTCGCGACCCTGGATGACCTTTTCGACCAGCCGCAGCTTTTCAGCCGCAATGGCGGGATCGCGGTCCCACACCGTCACGCTGGCGGTGACATAGGCCATGCCGGCGTAGTCGGCGCCCAGCTCCTGCAAGGCAGTGTCGGCGTCGGCCGCCTTGTTCGAGGCATCGCTGTCGAGCAGCGTCGATGCCTCGTTGGTCATCACTTCCTTGAGGATCGCAGCAACGCTTTTGCGCTTGGCGAACCATTGGCGGCGGATGCGGGTCAGCAGCTTCGTCGCGTCGGTCTTGTCGAGCATGATCGCGCGGGTCGACCAGCGATACTCGAAGGCGAGCCGGTTCAGTTCGTCGAGCAGGCCGGGGAAGGTGACGCTCGGGAATCCCGTGATCGTCAGCGTGCGCAGATGATGGTCGCCGAGTTTCGGCTCCAGCCCGCCGGTCAGCGGCTCGTCGGCGAGCAGCGCGTCGAGATGCATCGGCGTTTCCGGCACGCGCACGCGCTGGCGCCGGGTCGAGATCGTGCTGTGCAGGTAAGTCAGCGTCTCGCCGTCATCGAGCCAGCAAACCTCGGGCACGAAGCCCTCGACCAGATTGAGCACCCGGTCGCTGCGATCGGTAAAGCTCTGGAGCAATTCCCACGGATCGACGCCCGTGCCGGAACGGCCTTCATAGAGCCAGGTTTCGGCGCGGGCGGCGTCCTCGGCCGGTGGCATCCAGAGGAGCGTCAGATAATAGTCGCTCTCGAAATGCGCGCCTTCTTCGCGAAACTGTTCGCGCCGCTCCATATCGACCAGCGCCGAGACCGGATCGGGAAAGTCCGATTCCGGATAGTCGAGCGCGGGCGTGCGCTGCGCTTCGACGAAGATTGCCCAGCCCGAGCCGAGACGGCGCAGCGCATTGTTGAGCCGCGCCGTGGTGGCGACCAGCTCGGCTGGCGTGGCGGAATCAAGGTCCGGTCCCCGAAAACGGGCGGTGCGCTGAAAGCTGCCGTCCTTGTTGAGAACGACGCTTGTCCCGACCAGCGCGGCCCAGGGCAGGAAGTCGGCGAGATGCGCGGCGCCGTTCCTGTATTCGCGCAAGCTCATCATGGCTGCATCCATGTCGGGTAGCGGAGGTGGCGGCGGGCCACGTCGACGAACTGGGGATCGCGCCGCGCGGCCCATACCGAGAGCGCATGGCCGATCGCCCATATCGCGAGGCCGGCGATCCAGAGGCGCAGGCCCAGCCCGATCGCGCCTGCCAGCGTCCCGTTGACGATGGCGAGCGAGCGCGGGGCGCCTCCGAGCAATATCGGCTCGGTCAGCGCCCGGTGGACCGGCGCGAAGTAGCCCGCGATGGGCTCGCCATGATCGGCCGCGCCGGTCATGCGACCATCGCTCCGCCACCGAAGGAAAAGAACGAGAGGAAGAAGCTCGACGCGGCGAACGCGATCGACAGACCGAACACGATCTGGATCATCCGCCGTGCCCCGCCCGACGTATCGCCGAAGGCCAGGGTCAGCCCGGTCACGATGATAATCATCACCGCGATGATCTTGGCGACCGGCCCCTCGATGCTTTCGAGGATAGACTGGAGCGGCGCCTCCCACGGCATCGACGATCCGCCCGCATGGGCGGGCATCGCGTAGAGCAGCCCGGCCGCGGTGATGCCGATATGGCCGAGGCGGTCGAGCACGGTGCCGCCGAGCAGGCGGCCCTTCATGGTCCTGAGAGGCGTGGCGTCGTTGGTCATGGCAGGTCTCCGGTCTGGGGGGTGGTGAGCGGCGTGAGGCGGTAGTCGCCGGTCGCGGCGTCGAGCCCTTCGACGCGGGCCAGCTCGGCGAGGCGGCGGCCGTGCCCGTCGCGGACGAGCACGGCGATCAGGTCGATGGTCTCGGCCAGCAGCGCGCGCGGGACCGTGACGACGGCCTCCTGAATGAGCTGCTCCATACGGCGCAGCGCGCCGAGCGCGGTTCCGGCGTGGATCGTGCCGATGCCGCCCGGATGGCCGGTGCCCCAGGCTTTGAGGAGATCGAGCGCCTCGGCGCCGCGCACCTCGCCGATCGGGATGCGATCAGGGCGCAGGCGCAGCGAGGACCGGACGAGATCGGACAGCGAGACGACGCCATCCTTCGTGCGCATGGCGACGAGGTTCGGCGCGGCGCATTGCAGCTCCCGCGTGTCCTCAATCAGGACGATACGGTCGGTGGTCTTGGCGACTTCCACCAGCAGCGCATTGACCAGCGTGGTCTTGCCACTGCCGGTGCCGCCCGCCACGAGGATGTTGGCGCGAGCGGCGACGCCATCGCGGCATGCCGCCGCCTCGGCCGGCGACATGATCCCGGCGGCCGCATAGTCGTCGAGCGTGAACACCGCGACGGCGGGCTTGCGGATGGCGAAGGCCGGGGCCGCGACGACGGGCGGCAGCAGCCCCTCGAACCGCTCGCCCCCTTCGGGCAGCTCGGCGGAGACGCGCGGGGACCGGGCATGAACCTCGACGCCGACATGATGCGCGACCAGGCGGACGATGCGCTCGCCGTCAGCGGCGGCCAGCGTCATGCCGGTGTCGCTGATGCCCTCGCCGAGTCGGTCGACCCACAGCCGTCCGTCCGGGTTCAGCATCACCTCGATCACGGCGGCATCGTCGAGCCAGGCCGCGATCGACGGCCCCAGCGCCGTGCGCAGCATCCGCGCGCCGCGCGTGTTCGCTTCGGATCGGATCGGCTGGACGGACAAGAAACGGCCCCTGAATTAGGCCGGGCGAACCGCCGCCCGGCGTCAGGGGCACATCAAGAGAGACAGGAAATCGCGCGAGGCAACAACTATGTCAGGGCGTAGTAGTGACGGCGGCAGATAAGTGCGCGTTGCGGTCTGACGCTTTCAGCACCGCTCTCCGCCCGCGCTATTTCGTGAAGATACCTGGCCGATTCGCGCATGGCCGGCCCCGGCTGGTTCGCTGCACTGTCATGTGTCGGTGGAGCCGCCGTCACGACCTGCAATATCCTCCGGTATTTCGTCGAGCAGGCTCTTGCCGCTGGCGTAGCGGCGGCCCAGCGTCTCGACAAAACCCTCATAGCGCTTGCGGCCCTTGACCTGGGCGGCCGCCTGATCCTCGTCGGGCAGCGGCGGCGTCACCGCCAGCCAGAAGCGGACGAAAAGCGCCAGTGCCTCGGTGGTGAGGCCGGTGTTGCGTTCGAGCCGCTGGACCTGCCGCGAAAGCCGGTCGAGCCTTCGGGCGAAGGCCGCCTCCATCCGGTCGGCGCCGTCCGGCGACATCCAGGAGGTGACGGCGGCTTCCACGATCGCCGAGCGCGAGATGCGGCGGCGGATCGCCAGCTCGCTGACCTGACGGGCCAGCTCGGGCGGAAAATAGACGTTGAGACGCACGCGCATGGGAATCTCCTACATTTCGATGCCGTCGTCGGGATCGAGCGACGCCTGCCGCGCGACGCCCTGCATCCGCCGCCGTGCCGCCGCCTGGCGCGCAGCATCCTCGGGTTCGTCCTCGACGATGGAAAACTCCTGCGCGGGCGGTGCGGGCGTCGTCTCCTTCACGATGGCGACATGATCGGGAAGCTCGGGCTCGCGGCGCAGCCCGCTGTTGGCGGCATCCTCCTGGCGCCGGATGATTGCCGCGATCTCGGCGGGATCGGCCGAAGCGGCGAGCCCCGTCCAGTCGTCGGGACGGATTTCCCGAGGTGGCGATGCGGCCGGATCGGGCGGCGGCATGATCCGCGCGGCGAGACGGGGATCGGCGTAGTAAGCAGCCTTCTTCGCGCGGATGGGCTGGACGCCCGACACCATGACGATTTCCTCGTCGGGCGGCAGCTGCATGACCTCGCCCTGGGTCAGAAGCTGGCGGGCGGTTTCGGAGCGCGAGACCATCAGATGCCCGAGCCAGGGCGAGAGCCTGTGCCCGGCGTAGTTCTTCATCGCGCGCATCTCAGTCTTGGTGCCGAGCGCCTTCGACACGCGCTCGCCCGTCTTCTCGTTGTTGGTCGCGAAGCTCACCCGAACATGGCAGTTATCGAGGATCGCATTGTCCTGCCCGTAGGCTTTCTCGATCTGATTGAGCGACTGCGCGATGAGGAAGGATTTCAGGCCATAGCCGGCCATGAACGCCAGCGCGCTCTCGAAAAAGTCCAGGCGCCCGAGCGCGGGAAACTCGTCGAGCATCAGCAGCAGGCGATGACGCCTGGCGCCGCTCGGCAGTTCCTCCGTCAGCCGCCGCCCGATCTGGTTGAGCATCAGGCGGATGAGCGGCTTGGTCCGCGAGATGTCGCTGGGGGGAATGACGAGGTAGAGCGTCGCCGGCTGCTCGCCCGATACGAGATCCATGACGCGCCAGTGGCAGGCGCGCGTGACCCGGGCGACGACGGGATCGCGGTAAAGCCCGAGAAACGACATGGCGGTCGAGAGCACGCCCGAGCGTTCGTTGTCGCTCTTGTTGAGCAGTTCGCGCGCGGCCGAGGCCACCACCGGATGCACGCCGGCTTCGCCGAGATGGGGCGTCGCCATCATCGCGGCCAGCGTCTGCTCGATCGTCCGCGCCGGGTCGGACAGGAAGGCGGCGACACCCGCCAGGGTCTTGTCGGGCTCGGCGTAGAGAACATGCAGGATCGCGCCGACCAGCAACGCGTGGCTGGTTTTCTCCCAGTGGTTGCGCTTCTCCAGGCTGCCTTCGGGATCGACCAGCACGTCGGCCACGTTCTGCACGTCGCGGACTTCCCACTGGCCGCGCCGCACCTCCAGCAGCGGGTTGTAGGCGTCCGACGCCGCGTTGGTCGGGTCGAACAGCAGCACGCGGCCATGCTGCGCGCGGAAGCCCGCGGTCAGCGTCCAGTTCTCGCCCTTGATGTCATGAACGATCGCCGATGCCGGCCAGGTCAGAAGCGAGGGGATCACGAGGCCGACGCCCTTGCCGCTGCGGGTCGGCGCATAGCACAGCACATGCTCGGGGCCGTCGTGGCGCAGATAGGCGCGGCCCAGCTTGCCGAGCACCACACCGTCGTCGCCGAGCAGCCCGGCCGCACGCACCTCGTCCTCGGTCGCCCAGCGCGCCGAGCCATAGGTTTCCGCGTTCTTCGCCTCGCGTGCGCGCCAGACCGACATGGCGATGGCGACAGCGACCGCCACGAAGCCGCCCGACGCGGCGATCCAGGCGCCGGTCTGGAAGATGGCGGGCGCATAGGCGTCGTAGCTGAACCACCACCAGAAGAAGGCGTAGGGCGGATAGACCGGCCAGCCGAGCGCCGTGAACCAGGGTTCGCCAAGCTCGGGCTGATACGCCAGCGCCGCCGCGGTCCATTGTGTGGCGCTCCAGATCGCGGCGACCACGATCAGGAAGACGGCGATGATCTGGCCCCAGAGGATTTTGGTAGCGGGCATGAGAGTCTCCTTCTTTCAGGGGGCGAGGCCGCGCTTGCGGCCCAATGACCATCCGATGCCGCCGCCGTTGCGGGCGATGCCCGCGATCTGGCGCCCGAGCTGGCGTTCAAGGTCGTTCGACCAGGGGACGAGCCGGAAGCCCAACCCGTCGTCGATCATCGCGAAGCGACCGGAGGCGAGCGCGAGGCGCTGGCGGCATGTGCCGGCGACCTTGTCGCCGGGATTGGTAGGCCGGTAGGCGAGCCCGGTCCGGCCCGCGATCTCGGCACCTGTCGCGTCCAGTTCGCGGCGGCGAAGCGTCTCGATCAGGTTGCCTTGCAGGACCACGCGGTTGCCGAAGCGGCGGGCCAGTCCTTCGCGCACGAGATGGTCGGTGCGCTGGTCGAGCGCCCGCTGCACCTCCGATCCGAAGCCGGCGGCCGTCACTCCACGGCCGCGCTCGATCAGACGATGATCGAGCCAGGTCGCGCCTCTCGCCTTCACCTGAGCCGCGAGGTCGAGATCGGATCGCGTCGCCAGGAACAGGGACGGCTTCGGATCGCCCGGCCGGCCGACGGCGCGCAGCTCAACGATGCCGCCGATATCCGGGCTGCGATCCAGCGCCTCGATGCCCGGAAGCCGGACATGGTGGGTGCGCCCGTCGATGCCGTCGATCACGGCATAGGCCGAGCCATGCAGCTCGTCGTGCAACCCCTTGTCGATCAACCGGCCGACGATGGGCTTTTGCGGCGCTGCGCTGACGATCTCGTAAGTGTCGAGCGGGCGCTGCAGGCCGCGACCGTTCAGCGCCTTGCCGATCGTGCGGATGATGTCGCCGCGCGTGCCCAGCTCGCGCAACCTGGCTTGCGCATCCGACGCCAGTGCCCACTGACCGGGCGCGGCCTCGGCTGCGAGCCCCATAGTTTCCAGATGCTGCAAGCGGCCGATCATCAGGCGGCGGACCTGGGGATCGTCGAGTCCGGGCTGCTGGGGGCGCAAGTCGATGACGCCGAGTGCGTCCGCCGTGCGATCGATCTCGGCGTCGAGCCTGGTCCAGCGTTCGGCCGTTACCTCGCGTTCGAGCGCGCGCTGGATTTCATGCTCCGGTTTCGGACCCAGCTCGGCCCAGGTCAGTTCTTCGGCGCGCGAGCGCAGATTGTGGCTGATATAGTCCCGGTTGATGACAAGGTCGGCGCCATGGTCATCGACGCCGCGCACCAGCAGATGGACATGCGGGTTGTCGGTGTTCCAGTGATCGACCGCGACCCATTCGAGCCTGGTGCCGAGATCGGCTTCCATCTGGCGAACGAGATCGCGGGTATATTCGCGAAGGTCCGACAGGTCCGCCGCATCCTCGGGCGAGACGATGATCCTGAAATGATGCCGGTCGTCCTTGCACCGATCGGCGAAGGCGCGATCGTCGGCGCCATCGCCATTGGCGTCGAACATCCGCGCGGGCGATCCGTCGCGGGTGACGCCCTCGCGCTTGAGATAGGCGATGTGCGCGGACAGCGGCGCCCTCGGCCGTCCATTCCGGTGGAAACGGGTGACAGGGACAATCTTGACCAGCACGCGCCGGCCCGATCCGAACAGGCGGCTGCGTGCGAAGGACGTGCGGCCACGGCCGAAGTTCGATTGCCCGCGCTGGCGCGATCCGCCCCAGCCGGCCGTTCGCCGGCCTCCGCCGCTGCGCGCGGCGACGCGGAGCACCTGGACGACAAGTCCTTGCGCCTTGCGGCCCTGGCCGGCTCCCCTGTTCCTGACCTTGCCCGGCCGGACGCGGAAATCCTCGTCCTCGCTCACGGCCGGGCCGCTTTCCGCCGAAAATGGCCCATAGTGCCATTCGGCGCTTTGATTTTGCTGGCTTTTTTCTTCCGAGCGGCACGCTCGCCGACCGACGTACCCGCGCCAAATCGTTGAAAGACATAGGCTTTCAGCGAATTTGGGGCGCGCTTTCTATCTTGCCGTCCCTTCCTTCGGCTTTTTCCTGCCCTTCCAGGCACTTCCACCTTCCAACCGGGCAATCTGAAAACGGGGGCGGTCATGGCGCGCCGCTCGCCTCTCGACGTGCAGCCACCGTGCAATTCGGCCGCGGCGGCGCTGCAACGGGATCGCCCGGCAGCGCGAACTTGAGGCGCCAGGTTCGCCACGCTTCGGCGACGGCGCCGGTGCCGGGGAACAGGTCGTCGAGCGTGTCGTCGGGACGCGCGGCGACCGTCTCGAACGCCCAATGAGCGACCACTTCGGGTTTCGCGCCGGTAAGCCCACGGCGCAGCGTGATCGGGCATTCGATCCAGTCACGCAGGACCAGCCGCTTGCTTACGACCGGCTTGCGCGCGGGCTTCACGATGACGGGTTCCCACGCATAAGCGACCGGCACGTTGCGCTTGAACGCGGCAAAGCCTTTCACCCAGGCCATCCACCGCGCGCCGGTCTCGCGCACGAGCGGCGCGAGCACGGCGACCGATTCCGGCGTCGCGGCGGCATGCAAAATCCAGCCGTCATAGTCTCGCTGGAGCCGCTCGATCAGCGCGGGATGATCGACCTCGCCCGCATAGTCGGGATGATCGCGATAGAGATGCGCGCAGCCGATATAGGGCGGATCGGCATAGGCGATCTTCACGGCTGCCTCCGCCCCGACAGCGCGACGAACAGGCTGTTCGCGGGCGGTTCGACCGCAGCGCGCATGTCAGCCGCGCGTTCGCCGGACGACGTTTCCGGTGCGGCCGGATCGCCGTTCGGCCGCGCCGCGAACAATGCAGCCCTGCGCCATGCAAAAGGATCGGACGGCGGTGCGGCAGCAAGCCGGCTGTCGTCCGCGCCGCCTATGATCGACGCGAGCTTTGCGAGATAGGCGCGCGTCTCGGCGGGCAGCGGACGGCCGCGCGATAGATATTCGTCGTAGCGGCCCGGCCCCGCATTATAGGCCGCCAGCATTGCCATCGCGTTGCCGTAGCGGTCGTGCATCGCGCGCAGGTAAGCCGCGCCCGCCATGATGTTGTCGCGCACATCATAGGGATCGCGTCCCAGCCCGTGGCGCGCGCGCAAGCTCGCCCAGGTGCCGGGCATGATCTGCATGAGGCCCATCGCCCCGGCCGTCGAGACCGCGCGGACATCGCCGTTGCTCTCGACGCGCATCACCGCCCATATCCAGCTTTCCGGGATGCCGAAGCGCCGCGCGGCGTCGGCGACGTGAACGGCATAGGGATGGCTGGCTGCCGTGCGTTCGGCCGGCGTGTCCTGTGCCCGCACAGCGTTCGGCCCGATGCCGGACGACAGCAGCAGGGCCGCGAGCAGGACGGCCAATCCGCCCCCGCTCTTACGCCAGCCTGCCAGCGTGCTCGCTGCGGTAAAGGGTGCGCGCGATGCGCCGGCCGTGGGCCGCCCCCGGATCAAGTCCGGGGCAGACTCTTGACCTTCGCTGCGCGCGCCGGTCAGCCTGCGACCGAGCGGGACGGAGGGATGCGGCTTTTCCGCGAACAAAGGGATGATGATCGAAACAGCCACCGATCAGCTCCGGTCGTCGCGCGGCCGGGGGCGCTTCCATGACAGCCGGAACGTCCGGCCATCGTCGTCGGCGCGGAACAGAACCGGCCGGAACGGCGCCCCGAAGAGCGGGCTGTCGATCTCCAGCGCGATGTAATTGCCCGCGCGTTCGCCGACCCGTTTCCATGCGCCGCCGACTTCCGGGCCGTCCTCGTCGTCGAGGTGGACGCGGTAATCGGGCGCGTTCTCGGCGTCGCCCGGATCGATCGCGACCAGCACGATCTGCTCGTCGACACCGAAATACCGGGCGCGCCCGGCATAGCCATTGGCGGTGGGTTCAAAGATATTCGTCGGCATGGCCAATCTCCTTGGCTTCGGGGGTGGAAGGCGATTGCGACGGCGCGCGCAGATGCAGCGGCGTCGCGCGGCCGATGACGGCGGACGCCGGCAGCGGGCCGAAATAGCGGCCGTCGAGGCTGTCGGGGACGGACGGGTTGAGCAGCAGCAGTTCGCCCGGTTGCAGTGTGCGGCAGCCCCGCCAGACCGGCAGCGGGCGGCCCCGGCCGTCACGCGCGCGGGCGCTGGCGACGGACTGGCTATCGACGCTCACCACGGCGCCGATGCGGCACACGCGCTGCCCGGCTTTCGCGGCGACATGCTTCAGCAGCGGCACGCCCTCGGGCAGATAGCCGCGCGCCGAAAGCCAGCGGGAAAGCCGCTTGGGCGGCGTGACGGCGACCAGCACACCGATAGCGGGATCGCGGTCGGGATGGATGCGGTAGAGCCCGATCGGCGCGCTGGCGCTGGCGTTCCAGATCACGCGCGGGAAAGGATCGGCGACGGCGATCGCGACGAACGCCGCGGCGAAGGCGGACGCGGCGGTGGCCGTCGCCATGACGTAGCGGCGGCGCGTCACCCTTCGATCTCCTTGCGGCGAAGCCAGGCGCGATGCCGCTCCAGCGTGTAAGGGCGCGGCTGGTGTCCCGCGGCGATGCGGTTGTGGACGTGGCGCCAGTGCTCGGGCGCCGCGTCGCAGGGATCGACGCCCGCCGTCTCCACCGCGTCGATCGCGGCGAGCACCTGCTGGACCTTGGGCCAGCTCTCGATGTGCAGGAGGATTTCGCCGCCCGGCCGCACGAACGGCAGCGTCGTATAAGGCTCGCCCGGCGTGACCGCGCGCACCACGTCGATGCGCGAGGCGATCGTGCCATAGTCGTTGGCGGTCCAGCGGACGAAGGCAAACACCGCGCCCGGCCGGAAGCTCATGACGCGCGTCCGGCGTGTGACGATGCGTTCCTGCGCGACGCGGCCGAAGCGTATCCAGTGCTCCAGCTTCTTTTCGATCCAGGTCAGTTCGACTTCGGTCAGCCGCGATCGCGATGCCAGCGCCGTTGGTTCTGTCGGCGTTCGGGCGGCCTGCGCCTGCTCCGCCGCGCGGCGGCGCAGCGCGGCTTCGAACCCGCTGAAGTCTATGCGCTGCGGATGCGCGGGATCGCTCATCGTTCGTCTCCGGTGATGTCGGGGGAGGTTCGCCCGAGCACGACGTCGAGCGCGGCTTCGGTGCGCAGGATGGCGCGGCCGATGGCTTCGGGGATTTGCGGGAGAACGGCGTCGCCGAACGCCTCGACGATCAGGCTGGCCGCAGCCGTCCGCTTTCCAGCGCCGATCGCAACGCGCGTGCCAGCCACCCAGGCGGAAAGCCCATCATCCAGCCGTAGGTGATGGGCAAGGCCGCCGTTCCAGTCAGCCCACGGCTCCGCAGCATCGCCGCCAGCGCGCGGGCGCCCGCCCATTTGTCCGGCGCGCGATCCGTCATCGCGCCGTCCATCACCGCGTCCATCGTCGGCGATTTCCGCCGATCGTAGGCCGGACTCCAGCCGTCCATCCGGCTGTCGCGCTTCGTCGGGGTGGGGAGGATTTCCGCCGCGTGGCGCAACAGGTTCGGCGTGTCGATCTGCGCCTTCGCGCCGTTCGCCCGGCGTCCCGTTTCGATCTCCTGCCGGCTCAATCTCCGTCCGCCGTTCGGTTTGACAGGCGTCGGCATCATGCCCGCGTGCCGGCTCGCATGGCCCTGCAACTGGCTGAGCACATCGCCCCGGCCGCCCTTGTCCGCATCCGATTTGCGCGGCGTCGCGAGGATCATGCGAAGCGGATATGTCGATCCTGCGCCGCCGCCCGCGCCGTCCCTCATCCCGTCCGTCGCCATCGGCGTCGGCAGCCTGTTCTCGCGAAACAGGTCGAACAGACCCGATTCCTTGAGGGCCGTCCGTGCGCCCGATCCACCCTCCAGCCGGATGCCGCCTTGCTGGGATTGCGATACCGGCGTCGGCAAGCTGGCCTGGGTCGTAGCCGATAAGCCAGGACCGCTTGCGGACATGGTTGGCGCCGACATTTTCAGCAGCCACCACGCACGGTTCGCAGGCGTAGCCGAGCGTTTCCAGGAGAAGGAGCAGCCGGTCAGCGCCGCGAGTTCGCAGATTAGCGCTGTTCTCAAAAGCGAACCAGCGAGGGCGGCACTCTCCGACCAGCCGGACGGCTTCGAGGTAGAGGCCCGACCGTTCGCCTTCGATCCCCCTGCCTTTGGTGTTGGCGCTGGAGATGTCCTGGCACGGCGGCGAACCGACGATGATGTCGGGCAGGAATCCAAGTTCAGAAACAAGTCGAGCTGCCGTGAGGGACCGGACATCCGCGTAGAGTCTGACATGGGGATTGTTCTCCGCGTAGAGGATGCGGCGCCATTCGACGATCTCGCAGGCGGCGACGGTGACGAATCCGGCGCGGTGCAGGCCGAGCGACCAGCCGCCCGCCGCGGCGCTGAACAGGTCGAGCGCGCGCATCATTCGCAAAGCCCGTATTCGCTGTCGCAGAGCAGGCCGTGCTCATCGGCGTCGCGCTGCTCCTGCGCGAGGAACAGGTCGTAGTTGCGGCCGCCCCGGCTGGTGCGCGACCACGCGATCGCCCTGTCGATCGTCGCACGTCCATGATCGGCGGGATCGCCGGGCACGGTCGGCGCGGGCAGCAGGGATGCCGGCGCTCCCGATATCGCGGTGCGCCGCGAAACGAGGCTGACCAGCCGTTCCCACTCCCGCACGCGATCGACTTCCGCGGGAAACCGCATGGCCCAGGCGCGCAGTTCGCGCTTCCTAACCATGATGCAGGTCGAGCAGCCGACCCGGCTCATCCCCATCGTGTAGAGCGGGTTATGCCGGAGTCCGTGGCGCTCGGAGATGGCGAAGGCGTCGGCCGCCGACCAGCGAAAGATGGGCCGGTAGAGCACCTTGCGGGCGCCGGAGGGATGCCGCACCGACTGGATCGGCGGCTTCTTCGCCCGCGCCGGGCTTTCGTCGGCGCGCTCGCCGATCCAGTCGATGACCGAGATCCCCGCATCGAGCAGCGGACGCTTGCGATGCATCATCGGGATCAGTTTGGTCTCGTCGGTGCAGAAGCGCGTTTTGGTGCCGGGAAACCGGCCGTGCAGCATCGCCATGTCGAGGAACGGGATGCCGGTGGGATGCAGCAGCTCGAGCGCGCGGTCGATCAGATGATCGGGAACCGGGGGCGAGACCAGGACGGGACATTCGCACGCGGCGAGCCATTGGCCTTTCGTGAGCCTGCCTGCCTGCCACGCGGCCCGGCGCTGGTTGCACGCGCCCTTATGGCGGGTCCGCCGCTTCTCCTTCGACCATTCCTCGCGCAGCATCGCGCGCTTGCGGGCGAAGGCCGCCGCGTCTGTGAGCCCCGGCACGTCGTTCGCCGAGACCGTCTCGATACACAGGCCGGTGCGTTGTCGCAGCCAGCCGTCGAGATACGCGATGTGGTCGAGCGTGATCGGGTTCTCGTGGCCGTTGTCTGCCGAGAGGAACCGCGGCGCGCGGTTGCCGAACGCGGCAAGCCCCCTGCGCTCGATCCGCTCGACCATCCGGCAAAGGACGGCCTGGCTGTCCTTGCCGCCCGAGATGCTGCCGAAGTGCTGGGCGGCGATCATGGCCGCGGTTCCGGCCCGCGCCGCGTAACACGGTGCCGGGATTGATCGCCGCACGCAAAAGGCGTAGTAGTATAGCGTAGGGGAGACGGCGGATTTACTGCCCGATACTTCGCGTCGTCTCGCGAATTATCCACAGCACCAAAGCGCGTTAGAAAGAATACGAAGTATTCTTTACTGTTAGCATAGTTAGAAGAGAGCCGATTCCGCGAGCGATTCCCGAAGCTTGTGCGGAGGTCCGGTTTTTTATAGGCCGAGTCAGCGGTTTTTAATCGGCCGAGTCCGGCGGTTTTCAATAGGCCGAGTCTCATGGCCGGTTATCCACAGCCAGCCCCATGACCCGCGCCGCCTTCTCGAACGGATCGGCGGGCACGGGCGCGAAGGTCAGCCGCTCGCGGCCGAACGCCCGCTCGATCGCCAGCGCGTAGCCCGGCAGCGACTGGCGCTGCACGATGGCGCGCAGCTCGAACGCGAACTGCTTCAAGGGCGAGAGCGCGCCGGATTTCAGGTGAAGGTGCGGGACGTCGAAGCTCCAGCCGCCTTCCTGCTGGCCGCCATGCTTGCGCACGATCCGGTAGAGCCAGCGTTCCAGCCCGCCCGTTAGGTCGAAATAGGCCCGGTCGATGGTGAGCACGAACGTGCGGTCGACGACGCCGGCATAGAACCAGTCCGGCAGGATCAGCTCCAGTCCAAGCGGACGGCCGTCGCCGTCGAGCCGTTCCTGCCACTCGTTGATCCACGAGAAGCGATGGCGTCGCCGCTGGTGCTGCTGGCGGATCGAGGTGGCGACCGTGGTGGATTGCAGCCGGTCGAGCGCGGCCTTCAGCCGGTCATAATGATCCTTGCCGGTGCCTCGTCCGGTGAATGTGAGGATTTCGTGCGGCGTCGTCGCCATCAGGCGCGAGGTCGGCAGCCCCGCGTCGCGCGCGGCGACGATCTGGCTCGCCGCCCATATCAGCACGTCGGCGTCCCATATGGTCGCCATGCCATGTTCGGGCACGGCCTCGACCGATATCCAGGTCGCGCCCATGCGGAAATCGATCGGCGTCACCCGCCTGCGCTTGGCGAGGCTGAAGAACGGCCAGGCCATGAGGTCCTGGGCATCGCGCGGCGCGATATCGCGCCCGAGCGAGGGGAACAGCGCGAGTTGGGCGCGCTCGCCGGAACGGGAGGCGGTGCGCGGCATCATCGGCGGCTCTGCGTGATCGCCGCATCCCGCTGCGGCACGAGATCGTTCTGGCCGGGGTCGGACGTGGAATATTTGGTGCCGAGGTCGGCCCAGGCGCGCAGGTCGTCGACCGAATAGACCACCCGTCCGCCGATCCGGCGATAGGCCGGGCCGCTCCCGAAATAGCGGTGCTTCTCAAGCGTGCGGCCGGAAAGGCCAAGGAAGCGCGCCGCCTCGGGGGTCCGCAGGTAGCGGGGCGGAAGGGTCACGGGCGGTCGGGACAAGGGGCGTCTCCTGCGAGGCGGGGTGGCAGGAGGCGATCATGGCGAAGTGCTCACGGCAGGGTGGGGAACGAAGATTCGCAGCTGCGCCGATGTGACCACCCCCCGGCCGCTGTCATGCGGCGGGCGCTATCAGCGGAAGCGCAGCAGCTTGCGGTAGTCGCCCTTCATCATGGCGGTGGCGTCGCGCACCAGGCGATAAGCGAAGGACCGGGCGTCCGAATTCTTGAAATCGGATGCCGAGAGATGCGCGGCCTCGTCCCTGCCGAGCGCGATCGCGATTTGGCGGTATGTCGCCCCGGCGAGGCGCAGATCGAGCGCGCGAAGCATCAGCTCGAGCCGGGCCGCGCGGATCGGGGTGAGCGGCCATCCGCGCGGCAATGGGCCGGTTCGCTTGCCCGACATGAGTCGATGGAAACGCAGCAGGCTGAGGATGCGCTTGATGAAGTCCTTGTCGAGCGGGACGATCGCGGCGAGCGGCCGGCCGGGCGTCGGATCGCGCAGCCACAGCCGATGCTCGCCGGCCGCGTCAGCGACGACGACATGCCGGCCGTCGATTCCGGCCTGGTCGGCGAGCAGCGCGCCCAGCGCCAGCGGATCGACCGCCTTGGCGCCGGTATATCCTTCCGGCGCAGCGTCGAGGATCACGGTGACGGCGGTGAGTTCCGGCCGCCAGATCACCGTGCCCGACAGCTCATCAGGCAGATAGGCGAAAGGACAACCCCCAGCGGCGGGCGAGCGTCGTTCGCTCGCTGGCCGGGGCGTTCGGGTTCAGTCGCGCCCGCTCTGCGCGATACTGGCGGTTGCGTTGCAGGAACGCGGCGGCGAATTCGGCCCGGCCCGGCGTGTCCGGCGCATTGCCGGCACGCCGCGCGCGCCCTTCGGGCGTCATTGGCATGGGATCATCCTCTCCAGCCGCTCATTGTGCGGAGTCTGGACCGCCGAGGATCGGGAGAAGCACTGCATCCCGACAGCGCGAAGGCCGCGCCAGGCGATGCCGGCCGCGCATCGGAATCCACGACCGGAAAAATCCATTTCGGTCTGAATGTTAACTTATTCGATGGCGCGCGGGCCGAGCAGATATGCGTAGCCCACTTCGGTCATCCAGCGCGCGCGGGCGAGATGGCTCTCATGCATCGCGCGGGCGCGTTCGGGTTCCGCGGCCGGATCGATCCCGAAGATATGCGCCGCCGCGTCGCGCCAGTCGGCGCCCTCGTCGTCGGTATCGAGCAGGCGGATATAGTCGGCGAGGTGATCCTCGTCATAGGCGGTGAGCCGCGGCGCGTCGGGCGCGCGATCCTTGAAATGCTTGCCGGTCATAACGCCCCCGTTCCTCCAGTCCCGTTAACCTTTTAGACCGAAACGGAGACGATTCTATACGCACGGCGGGCATGGCTTCGCGCGTCGTCCGCAATGGTCGGGTTCCAGGTCAGCAGCGGTTCGTCTGCGGTGCGCCCCCGCAAACTTCGCTCCTGACCCTGATCGGGGAGTTGGAAAACCGGAATATCTCGGTCCCTGTGACCTTTAGCCCGGAAGCCTGTTGTATACGTCACAGGCTCCCCGACCATGTGGTCAAGGATAGCGGCGCCGTCACGGCCGACGCCCAACCGGATATTCAGGGGTTTCCACGCCCCAGGCCGCCGCGTAGCGGCCCACGTCTTTCTTAGGACGGGGACGCCGTTCTGGCTACTGTCTCTTGCGAGCCGGGCGATGCCCGGCGAGCGCGCGCCATGACGGCCGCGCGGACCTATGGGCCGCGCGGCCGCCGCTGCTCCGGGCAGGACCTGCAGCCGGTTGTCGGTTGTCGGTTGTCGGTTCTCAATATCGGCCCGAGAAAGGCAAGAACGGCTGTTCTTTCCAGCTTCGGTCAACACGGCGGTAGGTCAGCCGCCGGCAGCGAAATGCGTTCCAGGTCCAAATCAGCGGCTCAAAGCCGTGCCACCAATCGGCGTCAATGTCGCCGCAACGCCCTTCAAAGCAAAGCTTATGGCGCGCGTCATAGAGTCGAAACTCCATCGGCAAACTGTCGCCCTCGTTCGTGCCGGCATAGGCGATGCTTCCTTCGGCATCTTCACCGACCCCGGCAAGGGAAGTGCCCATATGATCGGATGTGATAATCCAGCGCATGATATAATTCCTTGTGAGGGTGGCGCCCGCCGCAGGGACGGGCGCGAATGATGGGAAAGGGTGGCGACCTATGCGGCCGCCCGGCGATGCTGCCGCGCGGCAAGCCGCTTGCTGGCGGTGTGATAGTGGCCGTTGTCCAGTTCTATGCCGGTCCAGTCGCGCCCGAGTTGCTGGGCTGCCGCAAGGGTCGAACCGCTACCGCTGAATGGGTCCAGGACAAGGTCGCCCGGCTGCGTGAAAGCCTCGATCAATGGCGCCAGTGCTTCAACCGGCTTCTGCGTGGGGTGCAGGCGGTTCCCGCTGTAAGGAAAATCGAGCACATCGGGGATAGGCCGTGTCGGACGGACGGGATTGCCCTTTGCCAACAAATAGGCTTGCTCATGTTCATAGCGAAGGAAGCGGGCCGATGACGCATAACGCTTGCGGAAAACAAGATGGCCGACGATGCGGAAGCCTGCCGCCTTCCATGCATCCATGAACAAATCGACTTTGTTCCAGCCATAGAAGGAAACCGCAAAGCCGCCATCCTTCAAGACGCGGTGCATTTCCCGAAACGCCGGACGCAGCCACCGGCCGTTATCGTCATTGGCGACCTTGCGCCCCTGGCGGTCCCGGTAGCGGGTCACATAGGGCGGATCGGTCAGGATGAAATCCACCGTGCCGCTATCGAAAGCCTGCATCACTTCAATGCAATCACCGTTGAAGATCACATCGCGGGGAGCCTGTGCCTTGCTGGTCATATCTCAAATCCTTTGGTTCTGAAGTTCAGCGAAGCGGAATGCCGCGCCTGAACTTCTGCCCGGCGGCGAGCCAAGGGTAGCAACGGGGCAAGGGCGGCCGGGGCGGAGGGGAATCACCCGCCTGCACAAGCGAAGCGCGGAAGGTGGGGATACCGCCCCGGACGGTTCCACTTACCTTGACCGGCGCGAGGACTACGTCCTTAGCAACGATCGCGCCGCCTTGGCGGCGCGAAAAGCAAATGACAGCCGGGATTACCGGCGCGGCCTTCAGGCCGATCCCTGCTCGATCCCCCCAGACCGCTATCCTGCGAGGCACAAAAAAACCCGATGGCGTGGGGCGCCATCGGGTGCTGTCCGCCTTACAGGTCGCGGTAGGCTGCAACCTCATCGCTGAGGTAGGGGATGTATCCGTGGGCGCGTGCCAGTTCGCGCGCTTCCCACTTCCGTTCCCATTCCGGCTTGGCCTGCTCGGCGGCCATCTTCCGGTCGGCCCTGGCCTTGTTGATCCTGCGAATCTTTGCCCAATCCTTTTTCATGTCTGCCTCCTGTGTGCTGGCGTTGCTGATGCATCAGGCAGGCTTTGGCGGGCGACGCGGGCAAGCTGAAAAACGGAGGGTCCGCTTGCGGAAACCGTAGGCGCTGGCGCCGGTTTTCTGCTTGGTGGCTATGCCACTTCCCGCATGAGGCGCCCGGCAAAGCCAGATGCGCTAATCAGCAACCAGCCCGGGAGGGAGATGAACGGATTTTCGGGCAAAGCGGGATCGGCAAGGCTAGGGCCATAGTGGAAAACACGCCGGGCAAGGTAGGAATGGGGGCAGAAGTGGGACGCTTCCCCTGCACTTTGCGCGCATGGATGCCTCCGTCGACCAGGATGCGGAGTCCTGGGCTTACCGTTATCTGGCTGGGCGGGCGCCTGTAGCGAGTATGGCATCGTCCGGTGGCAGGCCGATGCAATGGCTGGTGCGGTTTCGCACGGCGCAGATCCTTTATGGAAAACTGGAAGCGCCCCGCCATTGCTGGCGGGACGCTTCCGCGGTCAGTCGACCTTCAGCTCGAACTTGCCCGTTGTCTCGGTCGAGACAAGCCGGAGATGAACGTCCGGCGCCAGGACCGGATTGAGTTTGAGCGAAGCGTAGGGCTTCTGGTCCTTGGTGGCCTTGAGCCAGCCCACACCGAATTCCACGCGTTCATCGTCGGCGGCAACGATGCGATAGTCGGGCGACTTGTCGCTTGCCTTGTCGCCGATCCGAAGGATTTCCACCTTCTCGCTGAGACCGAAAAAGCGGATTTCGCCGTGAAAGCCGCGATCGGTCGCTTTGAAGTTTCCGCAGATCATGTCGTCAGTCCTTTCTTGACTCGGGACCGCGCCCTTCGCGGCCTCGTGGCGTGTCGAAGATCGGGGACGTTCGGCTGCGCACCGCTTGCGGCCTATGGACGGCCAAAGGGCCGCTTTTTTGCTTCGCGCTGCAAAGCCGAAGGCGGCGGAAAAAAGCTGCCCGGCGCCGTTGCGCCGCCAGGTGGACACGATCAGATCAAGCCACGAGGGAGGCCGCGAGGGTCGGTCGGGCAGGCAGGACGGGAGACAATGCTGCACCCGGTATTTCAGCGGACCCAGCAGCGATGGCTGGGTTATGGCTTTCGCGTCGGCGTGGCAGGATTCACGGGCGAGCGAACAGCGCGGTGAATAGGCGCTCGGCTTCGGCCATGCCGTCGTCGGTCAGATGCACCGACTTTGCCTTGCGCGCAGGATCGGAGATCAGCCCGCGTTCGTGCAGTCGATCCATCGCGCTCCAGTCGAAGCCTTTCCAGGCCGTGCCGGTGGTGCTGAGGTTGAGCCATAGCAGGGCAAGCACCGCCTCGTCGATTCTGTCGGTGTCGGTGTCGGTGTCCGTCCGCGAGTCCATGCGCGGGAGGATAGCAAACCGGGCTGCACACGGCATCCACGATCCCGCCGTGAGCACTTATCTTTGCTACGCTACACTTCGCTATTTCCGCCTTGCGCCGCCGTGCGCCGAATCCCGCCGCCGTTGCTACGGGTCCGGCATGTATGCGCCCGAGGGCGATTTTGCTGGATTCCCGAGAGATGCGCGGCAGCTTGAGCAATATGGGACTCTCTCGCAAACGTCGCCGCCGCGCACCCCGCGGCTGGTCGGAAGGGCTGGAAGACCTGCACGATTACATGCAGCCGCAGCCGACGCGCGCGTCGGCGCGCAAGAATGCCGCCAGCGCGCCGATCGTCGTTACCGACGACTGGCCCGAGCAGGTTCCCATCGGCGATGCCGAGTTGCGCGTCATCGAAGGCGCTTTTCGTGAGGAGCTGGACGCCCTGTTCGGGCCGCTCCCCTAAAACGGCCAATGGAAAGGGGTTGAAATGTTCGTCAAAGTGACGTACATTGTAGCGGAAATGGATAAGTCAGGAGTCGGTCCCATGCCGCGCAAACAAGCCGTAGCGGAGTCCGCCAGAGCCAATCGCGTCGAGCGGCTCGGCTTCCGTATTGACGAAGAAACGAAGGATTTGATCGAGCGGGCAGCTCACCTCACGCGGCGCAAGGTCAGCGACTTTTGCGTGACAGCGCTAGCCGACACGGCGCGGCGAACGATCGCCGAGCATGAAACGCTCGTGCTGTCGGATCGCGACCGCGCGGCGTTCTTCGATGCGCTCATCAATCCGCCCGAGCCCAGCGAGCGGCTGATCCGCGCTCTCCAGGAGCACCGGCGCCGGGTTGCGTCCTGATCATGACGGCGCATGCGGATTTGCAGGTCGAGCCGCTGGGGCCGCATCACGACCGCGAGGGATTTTCCTGCGGCATCGACAGTCTCGATCGATATTTGCGGAGGCAGGCGGGCCAGGACATGCGCCGCCGCTCGGCTGGTGTGTTCGTTCTCGCCGAGCGTGCAAATCCCGGCGTGGTTCTCGGCTATTACACGCTTAGTCAGGCCAACATCGCGCAGGGCGACATTCCGGCAGCGGCGCGAAAGCATGTCCCGCGTTACCCGCTCGTCGCCGCGACGCTGATCGGCCAGCTCGCGGTGTCGCAAGCGAGGCAGGGCGAACGCCTTGGGGCGATCCTGATCGCCGATGCCGTCGAGCGCGTCTGGGCGACGGCCGCGACAGCTGGCTCGTCGATACTCGTCGTGGACGCCATCAATGATCGCGCGGCAGCCTTCTACGAAGGCAATGGCTTCGTGCGCCTGCCAGATTCCCAACGCCTCGTGCTGCCGATGCACACTATTCAAAGATTGGTCGAACGATGACGAACGCTGCTCTCGCCCCCTCGGAAACCGGAGCCGTGCAACCGGCGCTGCGGGCCGCGCTCTACCTGCGCGTCTCGTCGCCGCGTTCGGCCGAGAGCGATCTGTCGATCCCGGACCAGCGCCGCCAGACGTCGAGCTATTGCCACTCGAACGGCTGGGAAGTCGCGGCCGAGTTTGTCGAGCCGGGGGTTTCGGGCACAGACGATCGCCGTCCCGCCTTCCAGGAAATGATCGACGCGGCGCTGGAAAGGCCGTCGCCCTTCGACGTGATCGTGGTCCATAGCTTCTCGCGCTTTTTCCGCGATCAATTCCAGTTCGAGTTCTACCTCCGCAAGCTGGCGAAGAACGGCGTGCAGCTCGTCTCCATCACGCAGATTCTCGGCGATGATCCGATGAGCGAGATGATGCGGAAAATCATGACGCTGTTCGACGAATATCAGTCGAAGGAGAACGGCAAGCATACGCTGCGCGCGATGAACGAAAACGCCCGGCAGGGTTTCTGGAATGGCGCCCGTCCTCCGATCGGCTATCGCGCGGTCGCGGCCGAGCAGCGCGGCGCGAAGATCAAGAAAAAGCTGGAGATCGATCCGCTCCACGCCGAAACGGTGCGCCGCATTTTCCGGCTGGCGCTGGAAGGCGCGGATGGGCGCGGGCCGATCGGGGTCATGGCGATCGCGTGCTGGCTCAATGAGAATAATATCCGCACGCGCTATGGCGGTCGGTGGGGCAAGGGCATGGTCCATCAGGTGCTGACGCGGACCACCTATATCGGCGAGCACCGCTTCAACACCTATGACGTGAAGAAGGGGCGCGCGAAGCCGGAGACCGAGCACGCCATCATGGAGGTGCCGCCGATCATAACGGTGGCGGAGTTCGAGGCCGTGCAGCGATCCTTGAAAGCGCGCAGCCCGAAGATGATGCCGCCGCGGGCGGTGGGCGGATCGACGCTCTTGACGGGCATCTGCTTCTGCGCCTGTTGCGGTGGCGCGATGACGCTGCGCACCGGCACCAGCCGGAGTGGGCAGGAGTATCGCTACTACACCTGCGCGACCAAGGCGACGAAAGGGAAGACGGGATGCCCCGGCGTCTCGCTTCCGATGGATCGGCTGAACGAGGCGGTGATCGAGCACCTGGAGAAGCGGCTGCTCGATCCCGCGCGCCTTGAAGTGCTGATGGACCAGCTTATTGCCCGACGCGACGAATGGGTGACCGAGCGCCGCCAGCACGTCGCCGAGATGGAACGGCGCGCGACTGAGGTCGAGACCAAGCTTTCCCGGCTCTATGAAGCGATCGAGAATGGATTGGTCGATATGGGCGATCCGTCGCTCAAGGCGCGGATTGCCGAGCTGACCACCATCCGCGACCAGGCCAGAGGCGATGCCGAGCGCGCGGTCGCACACATTGAGCGGATCAGCCCGGAGATCACGGTCGAGAGCCTTCACGCCTTCGCGCTGGTCGCCAAACGCAAGCTCCGCCACGACGATGGCTCCTATGCGCGAAACCATATTCGGGCGGT
Organism: Sphingobium limneticum; assembly: GCF_008710165.1. Taxonomy (NCBI): domain Bacteria; kingdom Pseudomonadati; phylum Pseudomonadota; class Alphaproteobacteria; order Sphingomonadales; family Sphingobiaceae; genus Sphingobium; species Sphingobium limneticum. The sequence goes on from NZ_VYQA01000006.1 coordinate 46,048, forward strand.
GGCCCAGCGGGTCGAGGTCCACAGCAAGACGGATGTGCGAATCTGCGGCACGCGCACCGAGTTGCTGCGCACCCTCACCGCCGTCTCTGGCGTAGAGGCGGCGGTGCTAGGGACTCGGGCTTTTGGACCGAAATGGTGCCGCTTACGTGACTCGAACACGTGACCCCATCATTACGAATGATGTGCTCTACCAACTGAGCTAAAGCGGCGTCGGGGCGGGCAGATAACAGCGGTTGGGCGATTGGACAAGCGGGCATTTCACTCCGCCGCCGCCTTTTTTCCGCCCGCACCAGTTTCGCCCTGTCCCGGCCGATCCGCGCCATCCTGTTTACGGCAAATTTACCATCCCGTGCCACTGTCGAGTCCCGGAATAGTTTTTTCAGCGCAAGGTAGGACGATCGAATGGACACGCTGCGGGGGCATGATGCCGCCAATGACGAGGACGATTTCGACTATGTCGGCGACGCGCAGATGGATGCGCCGCCCGCCGTCATCTCCGATGAACGGCGCATGCAGGTGCGCGCCTATAATTATTGGGCGTCGCTGCTGGGCGACCGCACTTTGCCCTCGATCGAGGATCTGGCCCCGGAACAGCTGGAGGATTTCGGCCCACATTCGGTGCTGCTCGATTTCAGCGTCGGCCTGGACAATCCCGCCATCGTCTATCTGGGCACCGCGCTGCGCGCCGAGTGCCAGATCGAGGGAGCGATCGGCTATATCGACGATGTGCCGGCCCGTTCGCTGCTGTCGCGCCTGACCGACCATTATCTGCAGATCATCGCCAATGCCGCGCCGATCGGCTTCGAAGCGGAATTCATCAACCAGCGCGGTGCGGAAATCATGTATCGCGGCATATTGATGCCCTTTTCCTCCGACGATGAGACGATCGACTTCGTGTTCGGCGTCATCAACTGGAAGGAACTGGCCAGCCGCAGCCTGACCGATGCGCTGGAGCTGGAAGTGGACGAGGCGATGCGCAGCGCGCCCGCCGCCCGGGACACCGCGCCGATCTGGGCCGACGGTCCCGCCGCCGACCAGCAAAGCAACAGCCTGGCCTTCGACATAGAAGAGGATGATGAGGACGACGCGCTCGACCTCACCGGCATGGAATGCCCGACCGAGGATGCGCCGCTGGCCGACTGGCTGGCCATCGCCCGCGATGGCGCCGCCCGCGTGCGGATCAGCGAGGCGCGCAGCCACGCCGCCCTCTATCGCGCCGTCAGCCTCTCCTATGATTTCGCCCAGGTCGCCCGCGTCCGCCCGGACGACTATGCCGAACTGCTGCATGATTATGGGATCAAGGCGCAAGCGCGCAGCCCGATGACCGCCGTCATCAAGCTGGTCTTCGGCGCCACTTACGACAAGACGCGCATCACCGAATATGCCACCGCGCTGGACCATGCGATGAACGCAGGCCTCAGCGTCGGATCGCTCGCCGCCTATCTGTCCGACTATGTCGGTGGCCTCAAAGCCCTGGTGCGCGACGAACGCGCCGCCCGCCGATCGCAGACGCCTGCCAAGCCGGATCGTCGCCAGATGGCGCGCGACACGGTGAAGGCCGCCGTCGCGATCGATCCGGTCGCCGTCGCCACCGATGCCGATGGCCTGGCCGTCGTCATCGCCCGGCGGGAGGCCGATGGCACGCTGGCGATCGTCGCCGCCCTGCCGGAAGACAGCGATCTCAACCAGCGGGTGATCAGCGCCGCCGCACGCTGATACGGCATGTCTGCCCGTGACCTGCCGTAAAGACGTAAGAAAATAGGTTCAGATAGCGCGCATCCGCGCTCGACATGCTGCGCGGGCTGAACGATAGTCGCCTCGACCGACCGGCCCCGCACATCCCGCGCGGGCCATGTTGCGCTGCATCATATTATTTCAAAAATCGGAAATTTTATTTCTCACAAGGGTTGAGCAGCCCCTTGGCCGGGCGCATATAGGCGGCCCTAAAGCCGAGGAGTCGCATGGCGGCGATCCAGCGCCTCCTCCGTTATGATCCATGCGGGACGAACCCGTGGCAAGAGGTGAGCGAATGACGGCGCTGGCGGAAGCGAAGAACAAGGAAGTCGACAAGAATATTCGCGAGGCGCTGGAAGGCGCGCTCAGCCGGGGTGCCCTGCCCGGCGAAAGCGAAGGGTTTGACGAGGCCGCGCTGGCTGCCGCCGCCGCATTCCTGGGCCGCACCGCCAATGGCCGGAAGCCTGGCCATGAGGCGATTGCGGTGGAAACGCTGGGCGAAGGCGCCAATGGCCGCTTCATGCGGCTGGCCATCATCAATGATGATATGCCCTTCCTGGTCGATTCCATCGCCAATGCGCTGGCGGCGGCCGACATCACCATCCACCGCCTGCTCCACCCAGTCCTGTTCGTGACGCGCGATGGCGATGGCGCGCTGACCGGCGTGTTCGAAGAGGATGCGTCCGGCGCCCGCCGCGAATCCATGATCTATATCGAAACCGACCGCGCCGATGCGAAGGCGCGCCGGGCGCTCGAAAAATCCTTGCAGGAAACGCTGGCCGACGTGCGCGTCGCGGTCGCCGACTGGCCCAAGATGCAGTCGGCCATGGCCGCCGATGCCGACGCCGTGCCGGATGAGGAAGGCGCCGCCCTGCTGCGCTGGTTCCTGGCCCGCCACTTCACCCAGACGGGGCATGAAATCCTGCACCGCGACGGCAGCAGCAGCGCGCCGCTCGGCATCTGCACCCGCCATGACAAGCCGCTGATCGCGCCCGCCTCGCTGGAGGCCGCCTTCACCTGGTTCGAGGAAGGCAAGCGCACCCCGCTGATCATCAAGTCCAGCCGGATTTCGCGCGTCCATCGCCTGGTGCTGCTCGACCTCATCATCATTCCCGTGCGGGAAGGCAAGACGGTCAAGGCCCTGTCGATCCATGCCGGCATGTGGACCAGCTCCGGCCTGTCGGCGACCCCGGACAAGGTGCCGCTGCTGCGCTCGGCCCTGTCCACGCTGATGGACAAGTTCGGCTTCGATCCGCAGGGTCATGCCGGCAAGACGCTGGCCCATGCGCTGACCGCCCTGCCCCATGACATCACGATCGGCTTCGACCGCGAGACGCTAGAGCGGCTGGCGCTGACCTTCATGTCGCTGACGGATCGGCCGCGCCCCAAGCTGGCGCTCGCCACCAGCGCACTGGCGCGTCACCTCTATGCCTTCGTCTGGCTGCCGCGCGACGAGCTGTCCACCGCCCGCCGCGTGAGCATTCAGGACATGCTGGCGCTCAAGAGCCATGGCACCGTGCTCAGCTGGTCGATCGCGCTGGAGGAAGGCGGCCTGGCGCTGCTGCGCATCACGCTCGACCTGCGCGATGGCGGGGTCGTGCCCGATGACATCGCGCTGGACCGGATGCTCAAGCAGATGGTGCGCGGCTGGATTCCGGCGGTCGAAGAGGCACTGGCCGTCACTGAAGAGCCGGGCCGCGCCGCCGCCATGGCGCAGCGCTATGGCGGCGGCTTCCCGCTCGCCTATCGCAACGGCGCGGGTCCGGAAGAGGCCGCCGTCGACATCCGCCTGATCCATGGCCTGTCGGGGGATGGCGACAAGTCGATCCGCATCTACCGCAACCCGGAAGACAGCGTCGAACGGCTGCGGCTGAAACTCTACAGCCATGTCACCGTCGCCCTGTCCGAAGTCGTCCCCGCCTTCGAGAATTTCGGTTTCCGCGTGATCGAGGAAATGACCACCGCGATCAGCGGCAGCGCGATCGAGGGCGGCACGCTGGGCCATGTCCAGCGCTTCGTGCTGGAATTGCCGGCCGGTGACGATGCGCAGGTCGTGGTCGATCGTGCGGAGGTCGTGACCGAAGCCATCGCCCAGGTGCTGGAAGGCGTGGCGGAAAATGACCGGCTGAACGAACTGATCGTCACCGCCGGTCTTGCGCCGCGATCGGTCGTGCTGTTCCGCGCCCTCTATCGCTATCTGCGTCAGGCGGGCGTCGCCTATGGCATGGTGACCTTCGCCGACACGCTGCGCAAGGCGCAGGGCGTCGCCAACAACCTCATCACCCTGTTCGAAGCGCTGCATGATCCCGCCGCGCAGGATGGCGCAGCCGACCGTATCGCGCAGGCGCAATCCGAAATCGACGCCGGGCTGGAACAGGTGACGGCGATCGACGAAGATCGCATCCTGCGCCTGCTGCGCGCCGTCATCACCGCGACGCTGCGCACCAATTTCTACGCCCCCGCCGCGCAGGAGGCGATCGCCTTCAAACTGGACAGCGCCTTGGTGCCCGGCCTGCCCGCGCCGCTGCCCTGGCGCGAAATCTGGGTCTATTCCCCGCGTGTCGAGGGCATCCATTTGCGTGCCGGCCCGGTCGCCCGTGGCGGCCTGCGCTGGTCGGATCGTCGCGACGATTTCCGTACCGAAATCCTTGGCCTGATGAAGGCGCAGCGCGTGAAGAACGCCGTCATCGTGCCGACCGGCGCGAAGGGCGGCTTCTATCCAAAGCAACTGCCCAACCCGCAGGCCGATCGCGACGCCTGGATCGCCGAAGGCACCGAAAGCTATCGCATCTTCATCCGATCCCTGCTGTCGATCACCGACAATATCGTGAAGAACAAGGTGACGCATCCGGCCGACGTCGTCGTGCATGATGGCGACGATCCCTATTTCGTCGTCGCGGCGGACAAGGGCACGGCGACCTTCTCCGACGTCGCCAACGCCATCGCGCTGGATCGCGGCTTCTGGCTGGGCGATGCCTTCGCCAGCGGCGGCTCCAACGGCTATGACCACAAGGCGATGGGCATCACCGCGCGCGGCGCATGGATTTCGGTCCAGCGCCACTTCGCCGAAATGGGCGTCGATGTGCAGAGCGAGCCGGTCAGCGTCGTGGGCTGCGGCGATATGTCGGGCGACGTGTTCGGCAACGGCATGCTGCTGTCGAAAGCCATCAAGCTCGTCGCCGCCTTCGACCATCGCCACATCTTCTTCGACCCCACCCCCGATCCTGCGAAAAGCTGGGACGAGCGCAACCGCATGTTCGCCCTGCCCCGCTCCAGCTGGGAAGATTATGACAAGTCGCTCATTTCCAAGGGTGGCGGCGTCTTCTCCCGCGCGCTGAAGCGTATCCCGCTGACGCCCGAAATGCAGGCGATCCTGGACGTGAAGGACAAGGAGATGGAGCCGGCCGCGCTCATTTCCGCAATCCTCAAGGCCCCGGCCGACCTGCTCTGGTTCGGCGGCATCGGCACCTATGTGAAGGCCGCCGCGCAGAGCCATGGCGACGTGGGCGATCCGGCCAATGATCGCCTGCGCGTCAATGCCGAACAGCTGCGCGTCAAGGTGATCGGCGAAGGCGCGAACCTGGGCACGACCCAGGCGGGCCGTATCGCCTTCTCGCTGCATGGCGGGCGGATCAATACCGACTTCATCGACAACAGCGCCGGCGTCGACTGTTCGGATAATGAGGTCAACATCAAGATCGCGCTGAACAAGGAAATGGCGGAAGGCCGCCTGCCCTTCGACAAGCGCAACACGCTGCTGGAAAGCATGACCGACGCGGTGGGCGACATCGTGCTGGAGGATAACCGGCTTCAGGCGCTCGGCCTCTCCATCGCCGAAGCCGGCGGCGCGGCCGACCTTGCCTCCTATGTCCGCCTGATCGAAACGTTCGAGGAAACCGGCCGGCTCGACCGGCAGGTGGAGGGGCTGGCCGCCAACGACCAGTTGCTGCGCCGTGGACAGGATGGTCAGGGCCTCACCCGCCCCGAACTGGCCGTACTGCTCTCGACCGCCAAGCTCGCCTTGCAGGATGCGATCGAACATGGCGATCTTGCCACGGACGAGAGCATGACGGCCGAACTGATGGCCGCCTTCCCCGAAGCCATGCAGAAGAAGGAAGCGGACGCGATCGCCGGCCATGCGCTCAAGAAGGAGATCATCGCCACCAAGGTCGCCAACCGCATCGTCAATCGTCTGGGCCTCATCCACCCGTTCGAACTGGCGGAGGAGGAAGGCTGCTCGCTCGCCGATCTGGCCAGCGCCTTCCTGATCGCGGAACGCCTCTACGATATCGGCACGCTCTGGGCGGATATCGACGCGGCGGATATGTCAGAAGGCGCACGCCTTGCCCTGTTCAGCGACATTGCCAGCGGCATGCGGGCGCAGATCGCCGACATATTGCGCGCCCTGCCTGCCGGCACGCTGCCGGCCGAGGGGCATAAGCGTCTGGCCACAGGCGTCGGCCTGCTGGCCCATCAGGTCGACGATCTGCTGACCAGCGAGGCGCAGCGCCGCACCGCCGCCGTCACCGATCGGCTGATCGGCCTTGGCGCTCCCGAAACGCTGGCGGTGCGTACCGCCGGGCTGTTCAAGCTGGACGGCGCCGTCGGCATCGCCTCGCTCGCGGCGCGGCTGGGCGTGGAGGAAATCGCGCTGACCCGCGCCTTCACCCATCTGGGCGAAGCGGTCGGCATCGATTGGGTCCAATCCGCCGCCGCGCGCATGGAACCGACCGATCCGTGGGAGCGCCTGCTGATTTCCGGCGTCGCCCGCGACATGCAGCAAGTCAGGCTCGACTTCCTGGCGCAGGGCAAGGGCAAGGACGTCGCCACCCATGTCGAAGAGTGGCTGCAGGCCAAGGGCGCCCGCGTCCGCCAGTTCCGCACCCTGGTCCAGCGTGCCAAGGCCGCCGCGACGCCCAATGTCGCGATGCTGGCGGAAATCGCCGGCCAGGCGCGCGGTCTGCTGGGCCGCTGATCGCCCGCACAGCATAAAAAGGGGCGCCATCCCATGCGGATGGCGCCCCTTTTTATGCTTTCACCTTATATCGTAAAGCCATGCGGGATGTTCCCCGGCGAAGGCCGGGGTCCAGTTCAAACCGTGCTACTGGACCCCGGCCTTCGCCGGGGAACGCTACACATAATAGCGTGTCACTTACTGCGGCGTATCCGCTGCCGGCGCATCCTCGACATCATCGCCATAGGCATCGGGCACCACCAGCTTGGGCGCGTCCTTCTTGCCCGGCGTGCGGATATCCTCGCCATAGATGGGCACGAATTTCTCGTCGGACACCCGGCCATGCAATGCCTCGATCTCCGCCTTGCGCTGGCGCAGATACATGGTCTTGTAGACGGTATAGGGGTCGTCTTCCTTGCGGATCGCCGTGATGGTCTCGTCGAACGCGGCGCGCTCGCCCAGCTGGTTCAGGATCGTCGAGGGGATGACATAGGTGGGCTTGTTGAACGGCTTGCCCACGGCAAAGGGCAGGATCATCTTGTCCACCGTGTCGCCGATAATATCGCGCAGCGTCGTCGGCCCCACGATCGGCAGATACATGTACGGCCCCGGCCCGATGCCGTAAAAGCCCAGCGTATTGGCCAGGCCATTGTTGCGATGGGGCAGGTTGAACGGCTTGCGCTTGGCCACGTCGAACAGGCCGACGAAGCCCAGCGTCGAATTGACGCCGAACCGGCCCACCGTCTCGAACGCCTTGCCCGGCTTGAACTGGAGCAGATAGGCGGCGGCCACCACCGGATCCTGCAAATTGGAGAAGAAATTGCGCAGCCCCTTGCGCACCGGGCGCGGCAGGCCCTTATTATAAGCCTTGGCCACCGGCTCCAGCACCGCCTTGTCGACCGATTGCACCGCCTCGAAACTCTTGGCGTTCAACTGCTCCAGCGGATCGCCCTTGGGCGCGCCCTTGTCGCCGGTAACGACGATGTCCTGCGCGGCATCATCCTGCGGCGCGGGCGGCGTGGCGGCGGGCGGTGGCGCAACCTCAGCCGGCACTGCCGGGGCGGTGGACGGGGCAACATCCTGTATCGCGGCAACCTCCGCAGCCACAGCCAGTTGCGGCGCCGCGCTTTGCGCCTGCGCACCCATCATCATCATTCCCGCAGCGACGGCCGGCACCAACATAATATATTCCTAGCAGCGGCCCCGCGCTCTCCCCGCACAGCCCTTCAAAATCCATGACGCCCCGGACATATTTAATCCGTGTTACATCAGGCATACAGCGCGGCTAGAGGTGGTGGCCCGCATCGTCAATAGCAAGACCCGCCCGCCGATCCTCGCGCCGGGGCCGCTCGTCGCAGCATCTTACATTTTGATACAAGATTCTCGATGCGACTCGTTTGCAACTGCGAGTCGTTCTCTTTATGCGTTGAAATCATCTTTCGCAGGACAAGTCCCCTTTCCAATGCACGGAACCGCCCGCATCCAGAAGCCCAGGAAGAAGAGCGCCAAGGCCTTCTGGATGAAGCAGCTGCATACCTGGCACTGGGTCAGCTCGGCGATCAGCCTCATCGGCCTGCTGCTCTTCGCCTTCACCGGCATCACCCTCAATCACGCCGCCGATGTGGAAGCATCGCCGCAGACGATCGAGAAAAGCGCCACCCTGCCCGCCGATCTGCTGAAACAGGTGGCGGCCTACGATGCACCCGATGCCAAAAAGCCCCTGCCTGCCCCGGTCGCGGCCTGGGTGGAAAAATCGGTGGGCCAGTCGGGCCAGGGCGTCGCCGAATGGTCGGCCGACGAAATCTATCTCGCCTTGCCCCGCCCCGGCGGCGACGGCTGGGTGTCGATCGACCGGCATGACGGCAAGGTGAGCAGCGAAAGCACCAGCCGCGGCTGGATCAGCTATCTCAACGATCTGCACAAGGGCCGCAACGCCGGTGGCGCGTGGAAGTGGTTCATCGACATCTTCTCGATCGCCTGCTTCGTCTTTGCGCTCACCGGCCTCGTCCTGCTGCAAATCCATGCCAAGAAACGACCGAGCACCTGGCCTCTGGTCGCCGCCGGCCTCGCCATCCCGGCGATCCTAGCCATCATCTTCATCCACTAACGGGGGATTATTTCGCTCATGCAGATCAGTCATCGCCTGCTGCTGACCGGCACGGCCGCGCTCGGCGTGGCAGGCACGGCCGCCGCACCTGCCACGGCCCAGACGCTCAACGTCAGCGTCAATATTCCGCGCCTGTCGGTCGCCGAATATCATCGCCCCTATGTCGCCATCTGGGTCGAGAAGGAGGGCGCCGCCCCCCGCAGCCTGGCGGTCTGGTATGATTATGACAAGGCCAAGGGCGAAGGCACCAAATGGCTGCGCGACGTGCGCCAGTGGTGGCGCGCATCCGGCCGTGCGCTGACCTTCCCCGTCGATGGCGTCAGCGGCGCGACCCGCGCGCCCGGCGACCAGAAGATCGCCTTCACGGCCGGCAAGGGGCCGCTCGGCACGCTGGCGCCCGGCAATTACACGCTGCTGGTCGAAGCGGCCCGCGAAGTGGGTGGCCGCGAAGTCGTCCGCCTGCCCTTCTCATGGCCGCCAAAGCCCGGCGCCACGGTCCGCGCGGCGGGCAGCAGCGAATTGGGCGCCGTCGCCCTCAGCTTCGGAAAGTAACAGGGGAAAGACCATGAAGGCCAGATTTCTGATCGCGGGCGCACTCGCCGCCCTTTCGCTCGCCACCACGGCGCAGGCCCACCGCCAGTGGATGCTGCCGTCGTCCACCACCCTGTCGGGCAATGACAGCTGGGTGACGGTCGACGCCGCCATTTCCAACGACGTCTTCTATTTCGAACATTTCCCGATGGGCACGGAAAATGTCGTCGTCACCGAACCGGACGGCGCAGCCGGCAAGATCGAAAATGCCGCCAAGGGCCGCTATCGTTCGACCTTCGACGTTCATCTGACCAAGCCCGGCACCTATCGCATCGCCAATGTGTCGACCGGCGTGATGGGCAGCTACACGCTGAACGGCAAGCAGGAACGGCTGCCGCGCGGCACGACGAAGGACAAGCTGGCCAGCGTCATCCCCGCCGGCGCGACCAATGTGCAGACCGCCGAAATGGCGAGCCGGAACGAGATTTTCGTGACGCTGGGCGCACCCAGCACGACCATTTTCAAGCCCACCGGCGTCGGCATCGAGCTGGTTCCCGTCACCCACCCCAACGACCTCGTATCCGGCGAAGCGGCGACCTTCCAGTTCCTGCTGGACGGCAAGCCCGCTGCCGGCCTCAAGATCACGGTCATTCCCGGCGGCATCCGCTACCGCGACGCGCTGGGCCAGATCGATCTGACGGCCGACAAGGATGGCAAGGCAACGATCACCTGGCCGCAGCCCGGCATGTACTGGCTGAACGCCACGCTCGGCGGTGGCCGTGAAGGCGGTCCGGGCGGCGAAGGTGGTCCCGGCGCCAAGGCCGGCGAAGGCACCCCGCCCGCGCCGCGCCCGCAGGCTCCGGCCGGCCCGCCGCAGCGCCGCGCATCCTACATCACCACGCTGGAAGTGCTGGCGCCCTGACACCGCCGACGTCCCACGGCGTCCGTATCGCGATCGCGCCCGGCCTGTCGCCCGACCAATTGGTTGGGCGACAGCAGCCGGGCGCCATCCTTTCGTTTGGCGGGCCGACCATGGGCACCAGCTGGTCGGCGCAGATCGTGGCGCCGCCCGCAGGCTGCGCCGCCGCGATCGAAGCGGTGCTGGCCCGCATCATCGACCAGATGAGCAATTGGGAAGCGGACAGCGCCATCAGCCGCTTCAACCGCGCACCTGTCGGCGAATGGATGCCGCTACCCGCCGACATGCTGACCGTATTGCGCGCCGGGCTGGACATGGCCCGCCTGTCGCACGGCGCCTTCGATCCCGCGATCGGCCGGCTGGTCGATCATTGGGGTTTCGGGCCGAACGCCTTCGCCTCCCCCTATGCCATCGCGGCACCGTGGCGCCGGATAGAGCTGGAGCGCGGCCATGCCCGACGGCTGGCCGATGTGACGCTCGATTTCTCCGGCATCGCCAAGGGTTTTGCCGTCGATGCCGTGGCGGATGCATTGCTCGACATGGGCGTCACGAATTTCCTGATCGAAATCGGCGGCGAACTGCGCGGTGAGGGCATAAAGCCCGACCTCCAGCCCTGGTGGGTGGATGTCGAACCGCCGACCGACCTGCCCGTCCCCACGCTGCGCATTGCGCTCTGCGACCTGGCCGTCGCCACCTCCGGCGACTATCGCCGCTTCCGCATGCAGGACGGCGCCCGCCTGTCCCACAGCATCGACCCCGCAACCGGCCAGCCGATCGCACAGGGGGTCGCGTCGGTGACGGTGCTGCACGCTCAGGCGATGCTGGCCGACGCCTGGGCCACCGCCATCACCGTGATGGGGCCGGATCGCGGCATGCACCTCGCCACCCGCCACGGCCTGCCCGCGCGCCTGGTGATGCGCACGGCAAGCGGCGCGCAGGAATATATGACGCCGGCCATGGCCGCGATGCTGGATTGAGCGCGTTTTAGGGTGGGAAGCGGATGCTCCCAACATTCGTCACCCCGGACTTGATCCGGGGTCCCGCTGCCGTCTCGAAGCCATAGATTGGAAGAAAGCGGGATCCCGGATCAAGCCCGGGATGACGATATCGCGAATATCCGATCCCGCGCCTCCCCCTTCCACAAAACTTCCAAAGTAGGATTTTCTCTGATCTATCCTCACAGATGGACCAGCCCCATCCTTCCCCGCGAAGGCGTGACCTTCCCGTCGCAAAAGCGGCCCAAGCCTGTCGCGCCAACGGCGCAGCACTGGCGCATCTTCGTCACCCATGTGACGCGTCGGTGACGCCGCACGCGCGCTTCGCGAGCGCAAAAGGCCCCAAAAGGCCCTGCCACGGTGTGAACTTCGTTGGAGAATCGGGCCTGTGACCCTGAGATCAGGCGTCGGCCCAGCGGCGCAGCAGGTTGTGATACACGCCGGTCAGCCGGATCACCTCGTCATGGCCCTGCCCCATGGCGGCGGCGACGCCCTGTACGCTGCGATCGAGATCGAACAGCATCTGCCGCGCGCCATCGTCCCGAACCATCGACTGGAGCCAGAAGAAGCTGGCCACGCGCCGCCCGCGCGTTACCGGTTCGACCCGATGGAGCGAGGAAGAAGGATAGAGTACCGCATGCCCCGCCGGCAGCTTCACCTGCTGCACGCCGAAATGCGTCTCGATCGTCAGTTCGCCGCCATCATAGGCGTCCGGCGCCTCCAGAAAGACGGTGATCGACAGGTCGGAACGCACGCGAAAGCCGGTGCCGGCCTGGATGCGCACGGCATTGTCGACATGCACGCCGAAATTCTGCCCCCCGGCATAGCTGTTGAACAGCGGCGGAAAAATCCTGAGCGGCAATGCGGCCGCGATGAACAAGGGCGATCGACCGAGCGCATCCAGCACCATCTGCCCAGCGCGTTTCGCCGCCTCGCTATCCTCGGGCAATTGCAGGTTGCGCTTGGCAAGCGCGGACTGGTGGCCGGATGTGATGTTGCCATCCACCCAGTCGGCCGCATCGATCAGCGCGCGGATAGCAGCGACGCCGTCAGCGTCGATCAGGTCGGGTATGGCAATCAGCATGGAAAAGCGTGTCCGTCAGGCGGCGTCGGTCCGCAGGATGAAAGGAATTTCGACCACGCCCTTGACCCGCACGGCCTGACCGCTGCGCAGGATCGGCTTCCAGCGCCAGCCCTTCACGGCATCGCGCGCGGCATTGTCCAGCCGGGAAGAGCCGCTGCTCTGCGCCACGCTGATGCTTTCGACCGCGCCGTCCAGCCCGACGATCAGGCTGAGTACGACCGTGCCCTGTTCATGCTTGCGGCGGCTTTCGACCGGATAGCGCGGCGGCTTGCCCGCCACCATCTGCGCGCCGAGGTCGCCGCCCTGCACGATGCTGGGCGGGGCCGGCGGCGCGGCGGGCGCCGGTGGCCCCGGCACGGCCACCGTGACCGCGACGGGCGTGGGGGTCGGCACCGGGGTCGGATCGGGCGTCGTCTGTATCGTCTGGACCGGCACGGGTGTTTGCACGATGGGCGGCGGCGCGACCACTGCGGGCTTGGTCGGCGGTGGCGGTGGCGTCTCGGCGGCCGGGGGCGGTGGTGGCGGGGTCAGGTTGACGACCGTCAGCTTTGCCGCCTCCATGCGCTGCACATGGTTACGCACTTGAACGAGCGCGCCGATCGCCAGCGCGTGAAGGGCAAGAATGGCCGCAATGGCAGGAAGATTGGGCCGCGACCGTGCCCCATAGCGAGCGGCGGCTGGGCCGGAGGCGACCGGCGAACGGGACATGGCGGGCGCGGGCGCGATCGCCTGCTCCGAAATGGCATCATAATCGTCGATCGGCAGACTCGCGGCTTGCAGCATGACAGCGCCTCCCTTTCCGCGCCCATAACGCGAAGCCTAATGCGAATCAATTGCGTCCGAGCAATAATCAGCAAAGTTTGGGCGGCCGGCGACCCGATGCAGATTGCAATAATCGCCGCCCACCCCTTATTTTCTCCCCCGCGCAGCTGGGGATTTCAGGATCAGAACTGATAGTTCAGGCTGAACACGGCCGACCGGGTCGGCGCCGGCTGCGCCCAGCTATTGCCGATCGAGTTGCGGACCGTCGTCACATATTTCTCGTTCGTGAAATTCTGGACGTTCACCTGGGCCTTCAGATTGTCCGTGATCGGATAGTTCACCATCAGGCGATGGATGGTGTAGCTCGGCACATGATAGGCGATGTAATTGCCCGCCGTCAGCTGCGCCAGGGTCGGCTGGTTCATCAGGAACTTGCCCTGATAGGTCAGGCCATAACCCAGCTCCAGACCGAAGGCGAAACGATAGGTGGTGAACAGGCTGCCCGAATGTTTCGGCGTGTTGGTAAGGGCATAGCCCGCCGTGGGATCTGGGAAGGCCGCGCTGTTGGCGCAGGTGCCCGCCGCCGTGCTGATCGAACCCGGATTGTCCAGGCAATAGTCCGAAACGCCCTGTTTGATCTTCGACTTGAGATACATGTAATTGGCGGAAATCGTCCAGTTGCTGGTGATATTGCCCGATGCGCCGAAAGATATGCCTTCGACCCGCTGATGACCGTCCGTCGCCTGATCCGGCAGGGTCGGATCGCCCGATACGACCTTGATCTGGTCGCGATCGTTGCGGAATGCGGCCAGCGTCAGCAGCAGCTTCTTGTCGAACAGATCGGCCTTGGCGCCGATCTCGTAATTTTTGGTGGTCTCCGGCTTCGTAAAGCAAGTGCCGCTGCCGCCGGCCGCATTGCTCGCGGTGCAGCTGCCGTCGACCGATGCCTTGGACGGCAGCTTGCTGTTGCCATAGGCGACATAGAGGCTGGTGTCCGGCGTCGGCTTCACCACCGCACCGATGCGGTAGGAGAAGAGAGTCTCGTCCATGTTCGGCAAGCGGGTAACGGCGCCCGGCTGACCCAGCGCCGCGGAACCGGCGGTCGTGTTGTAGGCGAAGGTGCGGCTGAGGCCCTTCACCTTCTCATAGCGCAGGCCGCCGTTGATCTCGAAAAAGTCGCTGAACTTGACCGTGTCGAACAGATAGGCGGCATAGCTGGTCTGTTCACCCACGGCGTGGGTGGCCTGGATGAAGTTGACCGGGCCGACATAATTGTTGCTGCCATAGATGCGCGCCAGACCCGACGTGGCGGCAGGGCCGGTCACGACCTGCCCCGGAGTGGCGATGCTGACCAGCGGCTGGTAGAGGCCCAGGCTGGCGGCGGCATTATAGGTTGCGGTGGCCGTGCCGGCACCGGTCGCCGGCGCGCTGAACGGCGCGGCATAAGGATCGAAACCGTTGGCGGTGCGGCCAAGGCTGCCCTGACGCTGATCATAGCGTTCCCACAGCGCCGATGCACCCAGCACCAGTGTGTGGCCGATGCCGCCGGTATCGAAATCGGCACTCAGATCGACCTGATTATAGGCGGTTTCATTGGTAATGAAGCGCTGATTCCCGCGCCCGCCGATCGGAACATAATAGCCGACCGGGATGGTCAGCGTCTGCCCGGCCGCGGTCGAACCGATGCGCACGGTGCAGGCGCCGCCAGTATCCGGATTGAAACCACCCGCCGTGCCATTGTCCAGGCAGAAGGTGCCGTTGGGCTGGCTGGTGACGGTATCCTGCTTGATATTCTCATAGCGGGTCAGGTTGCGGATCTTCACGCTGTCGCTGAAGGCGTGGCTGAAGATCGCCTGAAGCGACTTGGTCTTGCTGTTCTGATGATCCAGATTGGCATAGCCATAATAGCCCGACCGGTCGAAATCCTTGACGATGCCGCCCAGCGCCGGGAAGTAGCGCATGCCATATTGCGGCATCGCCTTGTCATCCAGATATTCGCCCTGCAGCGTCAGGCTGGTGGGACCATCGATGCCGATGGTGATGGCGGGGGCGATGCCCCAGCGCTCATAATCCTCGACATCGCGGCCCGGCACATCGTTGCGATGATAGACGGCATTCAGGCGCACGGCGATCAGGTCATTGACGCGCGTGTTGCTGTCGATCGTGGCGCGATAATATTGATCGGTGCCAACGCCGGCGTTCAGGACCGTCTGGTCGTCGGCCAGCGGGCGCTTGGTGACGAGGTTGATCGTGCCGGCGACCGATCCACCGCCGTTCATGACCGAGTTGGCGCCGTTGGTGACTTCGACCTGCTCGATATTATAGACTTCGTTGCGATTGAGGAACGCGCCCGAACGGACGCCGTCGATCGTCACGTCGTTCTTGGCATCCTGTCCGCGCAGGATGATGCGGTCGCCATAGCCGAAGCCGCCCTCGCCCGCGCCGAAGGTGATGCCCGGCACGGTGGACAACACGTCGCGCAGCGTGAGCAGATTTTGTTGCTGGATCGTCGCCTTGCCGATCACCGTGATGGTCTGGGGCGTATCGAGCAGCGGGCGGGTATATTTGGGCGATTCCGCCTTCTCCACCTTGACCGTCGATTCATCGATCGCGCTGTCGGTAACGGTCACGCCGCCAAGGCGCGCGCCCTGTTCCCCGCCCTGTGCGCTGGCATTGGCCGCAAAAGCCATGGCGCCGACGCAGCCCAAAGCCAGAAAGGACGTCATATTCCCGGACTTTGACATGATAACAGATCCCCCTTTTGTAGTTGGAGAAGCTGCTATTGAGAGTCCTTCGCAGAGTCAACGCTATTGCGACTGATTATTACCTATGTTGCAAGATTGTTGCAGGAACAGCCAGCTGCGAATGGCGCTGGCCAGATTGGGTGGATGTGGCACGGCAAGCCGCGCCGCATCGATGCGGGCGACCAGGGCGTTGACGGGCAATTGATGTTGGGCAGCCTGGGCACGCAGGGCATCCCAGAAGATCGGTTCCAGACTGATGGCGGTCTGGTGCCCCGCTATGGTCACGCTGCGCTTGACCGGCGGGGAGAAGGGCGACCCTTCCGGCCCATCGGGGCCATGGTCAGGGTCGCCCCGCGTCATCAATACATATGCTGGCCGCCGTTGATCGACAGGGTGCTGCCGGTCACGAAGCCACCATCCTCACTGCAAAGGAACGCCACGCCGCGCGCGATTTCATGCGCCTGGCCCAGACGACCGACGGGAATCTTCGCCACGATCTTTTCCAGCACGGCCGGCGGCACGGCGGCCACCATGTCGGTGTCGATATAGCCGGGCGCGATCGCGTTGACGGTGATGCCCGACCGGGCGCCTTCCTGCGCCAGCGCCTTGGTAAAGCCATGGATGCCGGACTTGGCGGCGGCATAGTTGACCTGGCCATATTGGCCCGCCTGCCCGTTGATCGAACCGATATTGACGATCCGGCCCCAGCCGCGTTCCCGCATGCCACCGAACGTCGCCTTGGCCATGTTGAAACAACCGCCCAGATTGATGCGCATCACCTCGTTCCAGTCGTCGAAGCTCATCTTCGCCAGCACGCCGTCGCGGGTGATGCCGGCATTGTTGACGACGATATCGACCGGGCCGAGCGCTTCGGTCACCTTCGCCACGCCGTCGAGGCAGGCCTGATGATCGCCGACATCCCATTTGAAGGTCGCGATGCCGGTCTTCTCGGTGAAGGCCTTCGCCTTTTCCTCGTTACCCGCATAATTGGCAGCGACGGTGTAGCCCAATTCCTTCAGCGCCAGGCTTATCGCCTCGCCGATGCCACGCGTTCCGCCCGTCACGATCGCTACTCTCGACATCTGCGCATCCTCTTCCTGTAACAAGGGTCAGTCGATCCAACCCGAAAGCTCGCGGCTCATAAGCCTCTGATAGAGAGTGATAGCTTCCGCCGACGCGTTTAGACAGGGCAAATAGGCAAAATTTTCGCCACCCTGGCGCAAAAAAACCTCTTTCGCGCGCAACGCGATTTCCTCTAGGGTTTCAAGGCAATCCGCCGCAAATCCGGGCGTTACGACAGCAATATTTCGGACACCTTCCTGTACCAATTTGGCGAGCGTCGCTTCGGTTTCGGGTTCGAGCCATTTGGCCCGGCCGAAACGCGACTGGAAGCTCATATGGACCGGCAATGTCAGTGCCTCGCGCAGCAGGCGAACCGTCTTGACCGACTGGCAATGATAGGGATCGCCCAGATGCAAGGTGCGTTCGGGCATGCCGTGGAAGCTGGCAAGCAAAGCATCCGGCACGAAGTCCAGCGCGGCGACATTGGCGTCGATGGACGTCTTCAATGCGGCGATATAGGCCGGATCGTCATGATAGGGCGGCAGGGTGCGCACCGCCGGCTGCCAACGCATCGCCGCCAATGCGGCAAAGGCGGCATCGTTGGCCGTCGCCGTGGTCGCGCCGCTATATTGCGGATAGAGCGGCGCGAGCAGGACGCGATCGCAGCCCTGCGCCTTCATCGCGGCCAGCTTTTCGGCGATGGCAGGATTGCCATAACGCATCGCCCAATCGACCACGACATGCGGCATCGCCTGCTGCAACGCCTGCGAAATGGCGCGAGTATGGACGGCCAGCGGCGATCCTTCGGGCGTCCACACCTGTTGATAGGCATGGGCGGACTTCTTTGGCCGGGTGGTCAGGATCACGCCGTGCAGGATCGGTTGCCAGACGATTTTGGGGATTTCCACCACACGCGGATCGGACAGGAATTCCGCCAGATAGCGGCGCACCGATCTGGCATCGGGCGCGTCCGGCGTGCCGAGGTTGATGAGCAGCACGCCGACCTTGGGCGCGGGGATGACGGGATGATCGGCAGGCAGGGTCATGCGGTTCCTACTAAAGGCAGACTGCGCAGGCGCTGACCTGTCCAGGTATAAAGGGCGTTGGCGATGGCGGGGGCGACCAGTGGCGCGGCAAGATCGCTGACGCCGGCCGGCTCTGCGGTACTGCGCATCAGTTCCACCGTGACCTCCCCGATATCCGCCAGGCGCGGCAGGTTCATGCGGCCCAATATGGCGCGGGTCGGCATGCCCTTTTCATAAGGCACCGACGCGCCCATCGCATAGGCAAGGCCATAGATCAGGCCGCTTTCGATCTGCTGCCGGGCGATGTCGGGATTGACCTGATCGCCGGCATCGACCGCCGCGACGATGCGATTGACGCTCAGCGTGTCGCCATTCATCGCCGCCTCCACCATGACCGCGGCATAGGCGCCGTTCATCATATGGGTGGAAAGCCCCTGCCCGCTGCCTGGGATCCCGCCCTGCCAGCCACCCATGGACGCCGCAGTCGACAGGCAATGGGCAAGGCGCGGATTGCCGCCCAGCATCTGAATACGGAAGGACATGGCCTCCATCCCCGCCAGATGGGCCAGCTCGTCGATGAAGCTCTCCGTAAAGAAAGCCCCATGCAGATGCGCATTGCCGCGCACGAAGCCGAGCGGCAGGCCGACATCGGCCGGGAAATGATCGACCGCCCAGTTGGGAATGGCATAGGGCGGCACCATGCCCGCCACCGCCAGCCGCGTGACCGTGTCCGCCGCATCGGCCGCCGCCTCATGCGGCAATTTCCCGTCCGCGATGCGGGACCATGTCTGGGTCATCGCACAGGGCGCGGCCACCTTCGCCGACCAGCCCTCGATCGCGCCGTTGCGGCCCAGCTTTGCGGCCATGCGCGCGTGAGCCGGGGCGCTGGGACGATCCTGAATCACATCCTCCAGCCGCGACCAGAGCAGTTGCACCGGCCGCTTCATCTCCTGCGCCAGCAGCGCCGCCTGCACGCCGACATCCCAGTCCATGGCGCGCCCGAACGAGCCACCGGCATGCAGCGGATAGAGCGTCACCGCCCGTTCCGACAGGCCCAGCGCATCGGCGATCGCCGCACGGGCAAGGCCCGGCGCCTGCGTCGCCATCCAGACTTCGGCGCCATCGTCCGTCACCCGCGCGGTCGCGCAGGGTGGTTCGATCGCCAGATGCAGGCCGGCATCGACCTGATATTCGCTGGCGAGGATGGTCGCGCCTTCGAACACCGGGCCAAGATCGCCCTGCGCATAGAGGCGACGGCCGGCCGATCCTTCAAAGGCGGTTTCCAGCGCCTGCTCGATGCTGCCGCTACTGACCTGTGGTCCGCGCAAGGTGAAGACCGGATCGGCCAGATCCAGCGCCTTGTTGGCCGCCCACCAATTGCTGGCGACCGCCGCAACCCAGCGCTCCCGCCGGATCAGCCGGAGAAAGCCGGTGACGCCGCCAGCGGATTTTTCGTCCACGCCAGCCAGCAACGCGTCGCCGATCGGCCCCTGCCGGATCGAGGCATAGACCATGTCGGGCAGGCGGATGTCGGCAGCGAAATTATGGCTGCCGTCGATCTTCGAAGGCGTGTCGAGCCGCGGCAGATCCTGCCCCGACAGGCGGCCATCCTGCCCCTGTCGATAGGGCAATATGTCGGGCAGGTCGAAACGCGCGGCATCGGCGACGATATCGCCGATCTTCATGCGATGGGCCGCGCCATCGCTGATGATGCCGTCGGCGATATCGCAGCTTTCCCAGGGGATGTTCCAGCGCGCCGCCGCCGCCTTGCACAACAGCACGCGCGCCGCCGCACCGGCATCGCGATAGGCGTCGCGGAACATGGGAATGGAGGTGCCGCCGCCCGTCAGCATCAGCGCGCCGCGCGTCGCATATTGATTGAGCGCCCAGTCGCCCGCCCCGCCCAGCAACCGCGTCCAGTCGCTCGCCAGCCATTCGCGCGCCAGCAGCCTGTTGGCGTACAGCGGACTGACCGGCGCGCTCTGCACCGCGACCGTCCGCCAGTCCGCGCCCAGTTCGTCCGCCAATATCTGCGGCAGGACGGTCGTGACCCCCTGCCCCATTTCGGTCTGCGGCACGACGACGATGATCTGCCCCGACGCGTCGATCTTCAGGAAGGCGTTGACGATGGTTTCGTTCGCGCCGGCATTGAGATTGGGTTGGTAGCTGCGCGGCCAGACGCCCCAGGCGATCAACAGCCCCGCCGCCGCGCCGCCGCCCACCAGCAGGGTGCGGCGATCAATGCCTGTTTTCGTGCCGGATTGCTTCCGCGGGGTGCGCGCCATGCCTGCCTGATAGAGGCGGAAAAGCGTGCTGCCTAGAGCGTTTTCAAGGCAGGTTCACCTGCCGGCTCGGAAAACGCGACAATCCGGCTTACGCGTTATTCCGCAGCGATCGGCGCGACGCCGAAGCGGGGAATGTCGATCGCCGGGCAACGGTCCATCACCACCTGCAACCCCGCCGCCTCTGCGCGGGCGGCGGCAGCTTCGTTGATGACGCCCAGCTGCATCCACACCGCCTTCGCGCCGACCGCGACGGCATCATCCACCGCCTCGCCTGCCGCTTCGCTGCGGCGGAAGATATCGACCAGATCGATGGGCACGCCGATGTCGGACAGGCGGCCCCAGACGAATTCGCCATGCACATGCTCGCCGGCGATCTGCGGATTGACCGGCAGGACGCGATAGCCATGGTCCTGAAGAAATTTCATCACGCCATAGCTGGGCCGGTCCGGGCGATCGGAAATGCCGACCAGCGCGATGGTGCGGGTGCGGCCGAGCAAGGCGGCGATATCCTCCGGGGCTGTAAGCGGCATGATGATCTCCTTTCCTGCTGACATGGTGAAGACGCTGCCGCATGCAAGACGTTCCCATCACCGCGCGAACCGGTTATTCCCGCATGCGATGGGGCTGCCGCTTGTGACCTGTTCCCCGGCGGAGGCCGGGGTCCAGTTCAAAGGGTGGTACTGGACCCCGGCCTCCGCCGGGGAACCGCATCTTCATTGCTTGTTGGGATTAGTCTGCACCATGTTCGCCATCCGCCCCGACGACCTGACCGATCCGCAGACCCGCGCACTGCTGGCACTCCATCTGTCCGGTATGCACGACCATTCCCCGCCCGACGCCGTCTTCGCGCTGGACCTGTCCAGCCTGCAATCGCCCGATATCCGGCTATGGTCGGCCTGGGACGGCGAGCATATCGCAGGGGTCGGCGCGCTGCGGTTGCTGGACGCCGAGCGGGGCGAGATCAAGTCGATGCGCACCCATCCCGACTATCTGCGCCAAGGCGTGGGCACGGCCTTGCTGCTTCATGTCATCGACGCCGCGCAGGCAAACGGCCTGAAACATCTGAGCCTCGAAACCGGACGCGGCACGGCTTTTGGCCCCGCGCTCGCACTTTATCGCCGCCATGGCTTCGTCGATGGCGGGCCGTTCGGTGCCTATCGGGTGAACGGCTTCAGCCAGTTCCTCCACCTGCGCCTATAGTTACGCAGCCGCCTTCAACCAGTCCGCCACCTTTTGCGCGATGGCGCGGAACGCGTCGGCATGGATGCCCTCGCCCGCCGCCGGCGGGTCGCCCGCGTCGGACTGGCGGCGAATGTCGATCGCCAGCGGAATGCGGCCAAGAAACGGCATGGACAGGTCGCCCGCCGCGCTTTCCGCCCCGCCCTGACCGAAGGGATCGGAAATTTCGCCACAATGGGGGCAGGCATAGCCAGCCATATTTTCGACCAGTCCGACCATCGGCACACCGGCCTGCGCAAACAGGCTGACCGCGCGGGTCGCGTCGATCAGCGCCAGATCCTGCGGCGTGGACACGATCACCGCGCCAGCGGGCTTATGCTTCTGCACCATGGTCAACTGGATATCGCCGGTGCCGGGCGGCATATCGACCACCAGCAATTCGGCGTCGCCCCATTCCGCGTCGATCAGCTGCGTCAGCGCATTGCCGACCATCGGCCCGCGCCAGGCCAGCGCCTTGCCCGGCTCCACCAGATGCGCCATCGACAGCATCGGAATGCCGATCGGGCCGGTCACCGGCACCAGCTTCTTGTCGCGCGCAACCGGCTTCTGGTCCTCGCTCCCCATCAGCTTGGCCTGCGACGGGCCATAAATGTCGGCATCGACCAGCCCGACCTTGATCCCCAGCCGATGAAGCGCGACGGCCAGATTGGCCGACAGGGTCGATTTGCCCACCCCGCCCTTGCCCGAAGCCACCGCCAATATGCGCAGCGGCTTGCGCTCTTCTGTCGGCTTGCGTTCCGCCGTCATCGCTATGCGCACGTCGGTGACGTCCGGCACGGTCAGGCCCCCTTCGCGGATCGCGGCGGTCAGGCCGTCGCGCTGCTGCGGCGACAATCCGCCCACGTCCAGGGCCAGGGTCATGACCCCATCCTTGATGCGCGGCGCACTGGCGCGGCCATCGGTCAGAGCGGTCAGACGGGCGGTGAAATCGGCAAGATCGGTCATGACAAAGCCCTGTAGGAAATAATCGCAGCCATTTGCACTGTTTTTCGGAGAAGAGCCTTCCTATAGAAGACAGTATGAGAAGAATATTCGGGTGGATGCCCGCGATCGCAGCGATGGTCCAAGGCCCCTGGGGCGGCAAGAATGACGGCCCGGACGGGGACGGACAGAAAGGCGGCGACGGCGGCCCGCGCAACCCGTGGACCCAGCCGGGCAAGCCGGCTGCCGGCCAGAAGGGGCCGTCCGCGATCGAGGATCTGCTGCGTCGCGGCCGCGAAAGCTTCGGCCAGGGTGGCGGCAATGGCGGTGGCGGCGGCTTTGGCGGCCTGCCGCCCCGCGCCGCCGGCCGGGCCTTGTGGCCTGTCGCGATCGGCCTGGTGGTCATCTTGTGGCTGGTCCTGACCAGCTTCCACCGCGTCGGCCCGCAGGAACGCGGCGTCGTGACCTTCCTCGGCAAATATAGCCGCACGCTGACGCCCGGCATCAGCCTGACCCTGCCCGCCCCGTTCGAGGCGGTGACGACGGTCGATGTCGAGGAAATCCGCACCATCGACATCGGATCGGCCAGCGCCGAAAGCGAAAATCTGGTGCTGACCGGCGACCAGAATATCATCGACCTCGCCTATTCGGTGCGCTGGAACATCCGCAACCCGGAACTCTATCTGTTCCAGCTGTCGGAACCCGACGCCAGCGTGCGTGAAGTCGCCGAAAGCGCCATGCGTTCGGTCCTCGCCAGCGTCAGCCTGGACGATGCACTGGGCGCGGGCCGCACCGCGATCGAGCAGCAGGTCGAACTGCGCATGCAGGAGATATTGGACGGCTATAAATCGGGCATCCGTATTCAGGGCGTCGCGATCAAGCAGGCCGACCCGCCGACCGCCGTCAACGACGCGTTCAAGGCCGTGTCCGCCGCCCAGCAGACCGCGCAGACCTACCTCAACGAAGCGCGCGCCGCCGCCCAGCAGGTGACGGCCAAGGCGCAGGGTGAGGCTGCGGCCTTCGACAAGGTCTATGAACAATATAAGCTGTCGCCCGACGTGACCCGCCGCCGCATGTATTATGAAACCATGGAGGGCGTGCTGTCGAACGTCGACAAGACCATCGTAGAGGGCAATAATGTGACCCCCTATCTGCCATTGCCCGAAATCAAGAAGAGGGCACAGGCCGCCCCGGCGACAGATGCCGCCACCAGCACGGGAGGCCAGTAATGCCCGCTATCCTGCGTCACCCCGTCGCCCTTGCGCTGATCCTGCTCGCGCTGCTGATCCTGATCGGCAGCACCGTGGCGATCGTGCCGGAAACCAAGCAGGGCGTGATCGTCCGCTTCGGCGATCCCAAGGAACTCATCAACCGCTATCGCCCCAATGAAAGCTTCGGCCAGACCGGCGCCGGCATCATCCTGCGCTGGCCGTTCGTCGATCAGATCGTGTGGATCGACAAGCGCGTCCTGTCGGTCGAAATGGAGCGGCAGCAGGTGCTGTCCACCGACCAGTTGCGCCTTCAGGTCGATGCCTTCGCCCGCTATCGCATCGTCGATCCGCTGCGCATGTATATCGCGGCCGGTAGCGAGGACCGCGTATCCGACGCGCTGCGCCCGATCCTTGGCTCTGCGCTTCGCAACGAACTGGGCAAGCGCCCCTTCGCCGCGCTGCTCAGCCCCGAACGCGGTCAGGTGATGCAGAATATCGAAGCGGGCCTCGACCGGGTCGCGCGCCAATATGGCGCAGAGATCGTCGACGTGCGGATCAAGCGCGCCGACCTGCCCGACGGCACGCCGCTGGAAAGCGCCTTCACCCGCATGCGCACCGCGCGCGAGCAGGAGGCGCTCACCATCCGTGCCCAGGGCGCCAAGCAGGCGCAGATCATCCGCGCCGAAGCGGACGCGAACGCCGCGCGCATCTATGCCGAAAGCTTTGGGAAAGACCCGTCCTTCTACGATTTCTATCGCGGGATGCAGAGCTATCGCTATACCTTCGCGCCCGATCGTCCGGGTCAGACCAACATCATCCTGTCGCCGGACAACGAGTTCCTGCGGCAATTTCAGGGACGACGTTAATCTTTCGTCATGATCCCTCCCGGATCATTACGGAACCAGCGTCATTCAATGAGGGTTAAGGCAAAGCGGAGCATCTGAGGGCTTCTTAAAAGTCCCGCCTTCCTTACCCCTGAAGCTTTGAAGAGGACCGTCACGAGTGCGTTACGCTTATGCCATTACCGGCGCCCTGCTGCTCGGCGGCACCGCCATCGCGGTCACCACCAGTTCCAATGTCGGCGCGCAGACTGCGCAGAATGAAGGCCTGACGGCCGCAGCGCCTGCGGGCGCGCCCGCCAGCCTGGCCGACATGGTCGAAAAGCTGCAACCGGCCGTGGTCAATATTTCGACCAAGCAGCGCGTAAAGGTGCAGAACCCCTTCGCCGGCACCCCGTTCGGCGACCTGTTCGGTCAGGGCCAGCAGGGCGGCCAGCCGCAGACGCGCCAGGCGCAATCGCTGGGCTCGGGCTTCCTGATCTCGGCCGACGGCTATATCGTCACCAACAACCATGTGGTGTCGGCCGGTGCCGAAGGCGCCAGCGTCGATTCGATCACGGTCACCATGACCAACAAGGAAGAATATCCCGCCAAGCTGATCGGCCGCGACCCCGCGACCGATCTGGCGGTGCTGAAGATCGAATCGCCCAAGCCATTCCCGTTCGTCAAGTTCGGCGACAGCACCAAGGCGCGCGTGGGCGACTGGGTCGTCGCGATCGGCAACCCGTTCGCGCTTTCGGGCACGGTGACGGCGGGCATCATTTCCGCCCTGCATCGCAATACCGGCGGCACGTCGGGCTACGACAAGTTCATTCAGACCGACGCGTCGATCAACCAGGGCAACTCGGGTGGCCCGATGTTCGACATGCGCGGCAATGTGATCGGCATCAACAGCCAGATCCTCTCGCCCTCGGGCGGCAATGTCGGCATCGGCTTTGCCATCCCGTCGGAACAGGCCGCACCGATCGTTGATACCCTGCGCAAGGGTCAGGCGATCAAGCGCGGCTATCTGGGCGTGCAGATCAGCCCGCTGGGCGAAGATCTGGCGGACTCGCTGGGCCTTGCCAAGAATCGCGGCGAATTCGTCCAGGGCGTCGAGCCGGGCAAGGGCGCGGAGAAGGCCGGGATCAAGGCCGGCGACGTGATCGTCAGCGTGGCCGGTCAGGAAGTGACCGCCGACCAGAACCTGTCCTCCATCGTCGCCAATCAGGGTATCGGTGCGAAGGTGCCGATCGTCCTGATCCGCAACGGCCAGCGCCAGACCGTGACCGCCATCGTGGGCGAGCGCCCGTCGGAAGACGAGCTGAACAATTTCGCGCAGCCGCAGGGCGATGAGGATTTCAGCCAGCAGGACCAGAATCCGGGTCAGGCGACGCAGCAGGCGCTGGGCATTTCGGCGATCCCGCTGACGCCCGGCATCATCCGCCAGCTCGGCATCGCCGGCGATACCAAGGGCGTCGTCATCACCGCCGTCGATGGATCGACCGATGCCGGTGCCAAGGGCCTGCGTCGCGGCGATGTGATCATCAGCGCCAACAACCGCCCGGTCGCCACCCAGGCGGAACTGGACGCACAGGCCAAGGCCGTATCCTCGCAGGGCCGCAACGCCATCCTGTTGCAGGTGCTGCGTCGCGGCCAGCCGGCGATCTTCCTGCCGGTCCGCCTACGCGACAAATAAATTCCATAATGCCTATCGCCTTGTGGCGAAGGCAGATGTGCGGTTAATTCCGTCATCCCCGCGTAGGCGGGGATCCATCTCCAGCCCTCGCACCAGAGGATAGCATGGGAGATGGGTTCCCGCCTTCGCGGGCATGACGGTTTTTTTGTTGGGGGAAGGATCGGTAATGAGCGACGGTATCTTCATCGGCCTGGGCGCACCGGAGAAGGATGGGCCAGACGGAAGCAAGGGAATCCCCCAGACGCTGAACCTGCGCCGCGCGA
This sequence comes from Sphingobium limneticum, assembly GCF_008710165.1. Taxonomy (NCBI): domain Bacteria; kingdom Pseudomonadati; phylum Pseudomonadota; class Alphaproteobacteria; order Sphingomonadales; family Sphingobiaceae; genus Sphingobium; species Sphingobium limneticum. The sequence continues at coordinate 72,401 of NZ_VYQA01000006.1, forward strand.
ACCGACATGGCCTGATCGCGGGCGCGACCGGCACCGGCAAGACGGTGACGTTGCAGGGTATCGCCGAAAGCTTCTCCGCGCTGGGCGTGCCGGTATTCCTGGCCGATGTGAAGGGCGACCTCGCCGGCATTTCCATGGCCGGCTCCCCCACCGCGAAAAATGCCGACAAGCTGGTGTCCCGCGCGGCGGAGGTCGGCATCCCCGACTATAGCTATGCCGACAATCCGGCGATCTTCTGGGATCTTTACGGGCAGCAGGGTCATCCCGTGCGCACCACCGTCAGCGAAATGGGGCCGCTGCTGCTCGCCCGGCTGATGGGCCTTAACGAAACGCAGGAAGGCGTGTTGTCGATCGCCTTCAAATATGCGGATGAGGAAGGCTTGCTGCTGCTGGACCTGGGCGATCTACAGGCGATGCTCGCCTATTGCGCCGAAAATGCCGACACGCTTTCGGCCCGCTACGGCAATGTGACCAAGGCCAGCGTCGGCGCGATTCAGCGGCAATTGCTCCAGCTGGAAAGCCAGGGCGGCGATCATTTCTTCGGCGAACCGGCGCTCGACATCCACGACATGCTTCAGGTCGATGAAAAGGGCCGCGGATATGTGAATATACTGGCCGCCGACAAGCTGATGCAGTCGCCCAAACTTTATGCGACCTTCCTGCTGTGGCTGCTGTCCGAACTGTTCGAGACGCTGCCGGAAGTGGGCGACCCGGACAAGCCCAAGCTGGTCTTCTTCTTCGACGAAGCGCATCTGCTGTTCGACGACGCGCCCAAGGCGCTGACCGACAAGATCGAGCAGGTCGTGCGCCTGATCCGGTCGAAGGGCGTGGGCGTCTATTTCGTCACGCAAAACCCGATCGACATTCCCGAAGATGTCGCGGGCCAGCTCGGCAACCGCGTGCAGCATGCGCTCCGCGCCTTCACCCCCCGCGACCAGCGCGCGATCAAGGCCGCCGCCGAAACCTTCCGCATCAATCCCGACCTGAATGTCGAAACGGCGATCACCGAATTGAAGGTGGGCGAGGCTTTGGTGTCGCTGTTGCAGGAGGATGGATCGCCGGGCATCGTGCAGCGCACGCTGATCGCCCCGCCCCGCTCGCGCCTCGGCCCGCTCGATGCGAAGGAACGGGCGATCATCCAGTCGATATCGCCGGTCGCGGGCAAATATGACACGGCCGTCAACCGGGAGTCGGCAGAGGAAATTCTCGCGGCCCGCGGGCAAGCCGCTGCCGCCGCCGCGCAAGCCTCCAAGGCGCAGGCCGAAGCTGACAAGGCCGCCGCCGCCCAGGCCAAGGTGGAAGCCAAGCAGCGCGAGGCGGAATTGAAGGAACAGGCCCGGCGCGACGCCGTGGAAGCGCGCGAGGCGGCCAAGCCCAGCGCCTTCGACAAGGCGGTCCAGTCCGCCACCCGCGCCGCCGGCTCCTCGGTCGGGCGGCAGGTCGCCAACGAACTGGGCCGCGCGGTATTCGGCGGATCGAGCCGCAAATCGTCATCCGGCGGCATTGCCGGCAAGCTGGTACGCGGTATCTTGGGCAGCCTGTTCAAATAGGCTATCGTCAGGCTGCAACAGGGAGATGATCGACATGAAAGCGACAGCGCGTTGGGCAGGTGCAGCTTTGTTTCTGCTGACCACGCCCCTTCATGCGCAAATCGTCGTCGTGCCACGCCATGTCGTGGGCGCGGCGATCGTCAGCGACATCGTCGCCGACCGGCAGGCCCAGCGCGACGCGCGGCAAACGCCCTATGCAGCGCCGGGCTATGGGTCGATCAGCACCGCCGCCGCCGCGCGGGACGCCTGCGCGGAAAAGGCGCTCCATCAGGCAGGGCCATCGTCACGCCTGATCGGCCCCGCGCGCGCTAGCACCATGTCCACCGGCTGGGAAGTCGAAGGCGTGGTGGGTTCGGGCGACGGCGACATTCCCTTCGTCTGCTCGGTCCGCAACGGATCGGTCAGCGGGATATTGCTGAAATAGTCAGCCGGCAGCGCAAGCGACTGATTTGGGTGGAACCAAGATCCTCCTCCCAAATGCGGGAGGAGGCAACAGGTCCGCTCCGCTCATGGCCGCTCCTAACCTGACACGCTTTCGTCATGCCGGGCTCGCCCCGGCATCCCGCTTTTCCTGCAAATATTGGCAGTAAAAAAGCGGAACCTCGGATCAACGCCGATGTGACGATAGTGGGTGGATTGCGGATGGTCGGCTTATCTTAGCCCTCTCCCGTTTTCACGAGAGAGTTCAAAGCAGGCACGTGACTGCTTTGAAGGGTGAGGGTCTTTCTTCTTTTTGGCAGGAAATGCTTGTCCAGAAAGAAGAAAGACCCTCACCGACTGCGACTAGGCAGCAAGCTGCCAAGTCTCCGTTGCCTCTCCCGCGAAGGCGGGAGAGGGTAACAAGAGCGCCCGCATCTGCTCGTCGCCAGCCATCTCACCGCAACATGACACGCCGCTACCAATGTAGGATAATCTCTGATCTATCCTGTCGGATGACCCGTTCGCCCCTTCGCCCCAGCACGCCCCATGCACCAAATCCGCCCCGCATGCATGACCCGACCGGTGCGCTACTGTGCCCTGGCTGGCGCGGCGCAATAACCCTAATGGCGCGTTGCAGACGCGTGACGGTGACCTTCATGGCGCATTGGCAGCGCATCGCCCTGCATTTTTCGCATTTTCGCGTCGCCAGTGACGGTGTGAACTTCGCGCCACGCTCAAGGCGTGACCCTGGAGTGACCCTGCAAAGCGCTCGGTTCGCCACCGCCATCCCGAATCACCCGGTCGTCCGCCGATCGGGCAGGTCCGCCTGGCCTGCCCGGAACGCAGGCGGCAGCGTGCAAACATGTCGGCCCGCCCCGCTCCCCCTCCCGCTCATAGGTCGCAAAGCAAATCTTGTTGCCTGCTGGGTCGCGGCGCTGTTGCTTCGGCAATATAAGCGCCGCTAAAGCCATCGGCATGACGGCCTCCCCTCCTCCCCGCCACCCGCTGCATTTCGCCAATTTCCGGGCCTATCTGGTCGGTCGGCTATGCGCCGTGCTGGCGCAGTACAGCATGATGATCGTGCTGGCGTGGCAGGCCTATAATATCGCGCGCGAAACGATGACGACGGCGGGCGCCTCGGCACAACTGGGCCTGATCGGGCTGGCGCAATTCCTGCCGCTCTTCTTCCTGACGCCCATCACCGGCTGGGTCGCCGACCATTATGACCGGCGGGTCATCACCCGACTGACGCTGACCCTGCTGACGACGGCATCGGCCTTGCTGGCCTTCGCCACCTATGAAGGCTGGGTCAGCCTGCCGCTCATCTTCGGCATCGCCATCATCGTGGGCATCGCGCGCGCCTTCAACGGGCCGGCCTATGGCGCGCTGGCGCCCAATCTGGTGCCGCCCGCCATATTGCCCACCGCCATCGCCATTTCCAGCGTCGCCTGGCAGACCGGGTCGATCATCGGCCCGGCACTGGGCGGCTATGCCTATGCGATGACGCCATGGGGCGCCTATGCGCTGGCCGCCGCGCTTTATGGCGTTGCCCTGATCGGCATGCTGCTGATCGGGCCGGTGCCCCAGCCGCCGCGCGACACCAGCCGCCATCCCGTGCGCCAGATGATCGACGGCTTTGCCTATGTCAAGGGCAACCGGCTGGTGCTGGCGACGATCACGCTGGACCTGTTCGCCGTGCTGCTGGCGGGCGCGACCGCATTGCTGCCGGTCTATGCCCGCGACATATTGCATGTGGGATCGGCGGGCCTTGGCCATCTGGCCGCGGCGCCGGGCATCGGCGCGGCGGTGACGGCGCTCTGGTTCTCCTTCCGCCCGATGAAGACGGAAGTGGGGCTGAAGATGCTGGCGTCGGTCATCCTGTTCGGCCTGTCCACGATCGCCTTCGGCTGCACCGCCTTCCTGCCGCGCGACATCGCGGTGGAGGCAGGCGTCGCGGCGCTGGTGGTGCTGGGCGGCGCGGACATGGTGTCGGTGTTCGTGCGCCAGTCCCTGGTCCAGCTCCATACGCCCGATGCGATGCGCGGCCGCGTGTCCAGCCTGTCGCAACTCACCATCTCCGCCTCCAACGAACTGGGCGAGGCGGAATCCGGCTTCCTGGCCGCCATGGTCGGGCCGGTCGCGGCGGTGATCGGCGGCGGCATCGGTGCTATCATCATCACCATCATCTGGGCGCGACTCTTTCCCGAATTGCGCCTTGCACGTAGCTTCGATCCACCCGACATCGGGCGAGCGGAAAATAGCCAGGAGAAGCCTTCATGAAAGCTGCCACGATTCTCGAAACCATCGGCAATACGCCGCACGTCCGGGTGAACCGGCTGTTCGGGGACGCTGAAGTCTGGATCAAGTCGGAACGATCGAACCCCGGCGGATCGATCAAGGACCGTATCGCCCTCGCCATGATCGAAGCGGCGGAGGCCAGCGGCGAATTGCAGCCCGGCGGCACCATCATCGAGCCGACGTCGGGCAATACCGGCGTGGGCCTGGCCATGGTCGCGGCGGTCAAGGGCTATAAGCTGGTGCTGGTCATGCCCGAAAGCATGTCGATCGAGCGCCGCCGCCTGATGCTGGCCTATGGCGCCAGCTTCGACCTGACGCCGCGCGAAAAGGGCATGAAGGGCGCGATCGAGCGCGCGCTGGAGCTGGTGTCGCAGACGCCGAACAGCTGGATGCCGCAGCAGTTCGAAAACCCCGCCAATATCGACGTGCATGTGCGCACGACCGCGCAGGAAATCCTGGCCGACTTCGCCGATACGCCGATCGACGCGCTGATTACCGGCGTTGGCACGGGCGGCCATATCACCGGCGTGGCCGAAGTGCTGAAGAAGGCGTGGCCCAATCTGAAGGTCTATGCGGTCGAACCGACCCTGTCGCCGGTCATCAGCGGCGGTCAGCCCGGCCCGCACCCCATTCAGGGCATCGGCGCAGGCTTCATCCCGGCCAACCTGCACACCCAGTTGCTGGACGGCGTGATCCAGGTCGATCCGGCCGATGCCAAGGATTATGCCCGCCGCGCCGCGACGCAGGAGGGTCTGCTGGTCGGCATTTCGTCGGGCGGCACGCTGGCCGCGATCGCGCAGAAGCTGAAGGAACTGCCCGCCGGCAGCCGCGTGCTGGGCTTCAACTATGATACCGGCGAACGCTATCTGTCGGTACCCGACTTCCTGCCGGAATAAGGCGGGATCGCCCCATGCCGTTCGCCTGCAACCATAAGGGCGAACGGCGAAGCGATATGGCGCCCCTCAGCCCGCCTTGTTTCAGCCCCTGTTCCTGCCTAAAGGCAGACCCCGCACAGAGGCACTATGGATGCTGGACCATGTTCAGCATGACGTGGCTTATATTCGGAAACGTGGCGAACCGCGCTGACGACCGATCCGGCGCAGGGCCATCATCCGCGTGAAACGAACCGATCTTTCCACCCTCCTGTCCTGGATCGTCTGGGCCTTGCTGTTCGTGGGCCTGCCCATGGCGGTGGCCGGATGGGAAAGCCACAGGCAGGCGGCCGACGCCCCTGCGCGCGTCGCGGTCGCCCATGCGGCGCGCGGCAAGCGGCCGACGACACCCCCGCCCCCTGTCGAACCAGTCAAGGTCTATGCCCTGGCACGGGATCAGGCCGTGGCCTTCAACGCCGCCATCCCCTTTTCCCGCGACCCCAATCCGGCCGCCCTGCCCTTCCTCTTTTCCGGCACGGAAACGGATATGTCCCGCGCCGTCGATTGTCTGGCCGCAGCGGAAATTTTCGAAGCGGGCGACGATGCCGTGGGTGAGCAGGCGGTCGCGCAGGTCGTATTGAACCGGGTGCGCCACCCCGCCTTCCCCAAGACGGTGTGCGGCGTCGTGTTCCAGGGGCAGGAACGCAGCACCGGTTGCCAGTTCACCTTCAGCTGCGACGGGGCGCTGGCACGGGTGCCGGGACCGGCTGCCTGGGCGCGCGCGCAGGAGATTGCGCGCGGCGCTTTGGCGGGCAAGGTCTACGCACCGGTCGGCCACGCCACCCATTATCATACCGACTGGGTCGTGCCCTATTGGAGCAGCAGCCTGGACAAGATCACGGCGGTCGGCACGCACCTCTTCTTCCGCTGGCGCGGCTGGTGGGGCACGCCCGCCGCTTTCCGCAGGCGCGGCGATGCGGGCGAACCGCTGATTGCGCGGATCGCGGCCTTTTCGATCGCGCATCGCGACGTGACGCTCCCGCTGCCGGGCACCGTCACGCCGGTCGGCGACAGTGCGGAGGCGATCGCCGCGCAGGCGCGACAGGCGATAGGTCTGGACCAGATCGGCAAGAGCGTGGGCGGCGTGCGGCTGATTGCGCTCGCCGACATACGCAGCTTCCTGGTCGAACTGCCGCGCGGGAGCAAACCCGACAGCTGGCCGGAAAGCGCCCGCACCTTTTGCGCGGGACGGCCGCAATGCCGGATCATGGGATGGACCGCGGCGGACGCGCCCAAGGAATTGCCGCTGACCCTGGCCAATCTGACGTCCATGCGATTTTCCTACATTCACGACACGCAGAGCGGGTTGCAGCGGGCGTTGTGGAACTGCGCGGTGACGCCCCGCGCCGCCAAGGCCGAGTGCATGCGCCAGCGCATAACCGCAGCCTCGCCCGCGCCCGTACTGACCGGCGTTCGACGCAAGGATCGGTTCGAAACGGTGAAGATCGTGCCGGTCGCGCCATCGGCCGCCATGCCCGGCGCCGCATCGAACGGTACGCCATGATGCAATAGCGGGTTTCCGACCCTATTCCGTCATGGTATATTATTACATGATTGGACAAGGGTGGCATATGGTGACGCGACGGGCTTTTCTGGGCAGTGGGGGCGTGGTCTGCGGCACGTTGGGGCTGGCATTGAGCGGCGCTGACGGGAGCGCGATGGCGCAGGGTGATGCCGCCTTGCCATGGCCGGCCGAACCGCCCTTCCGCTTTACCGGCGACATGGCCGATTTCGATGCGGCACAGGCGGCGCTGATGCCACTCTATCGGGTGAACCGGGACTTCGCGACCTTCGACGCGGCCTATTATGGCGCGATGACGCTGCCGGTGCAGGCCGCCTATGAGGCGCGGTCCCGCTGGGTGAACCAGAATCATGCGCTGTTCCTGCGCAATGCGGCGCCCGGCCATCCGCGCGACGTCGAACTGGACAAATCACGCGCGGCGGTGGCGAAGCTGCTGGGCGCATCGACCGAAGAGATTGCGCTGGCGGGCGGCGGGACGGAGGCGCTCTACGCCCTGATCGCCAATTACGCGCTGCTGCAACCGGGCGACGCGGTGATCTATGCCGATGTCGATTATGACGAGATGCAGTTCGCCTGCGACTATCTGGAGAAAAGCAGGGGCGCGCGGATCGTGCGCTTCTCGCTGCCGGAGCCGCATGATGAGGCCAACATATTGGCGGCCTATGAGAAGATACTGAGGGACACGCCACGCGCGAAACTGCTGCTGCTGACCCATTTGTCGAACCGCAGCGGGCTGGTGCCGCCGGTCAGGGCGATCGTGGACATGGCGCGGGCGCGCGGTGTGGACACCATATTGGACAGCGCGCAGGCGGTGGGCCACATGCCCTTCACGGTAAGCGACACCGGCGCGGATTTCATCGGCTTTTCGCTGCACAAATGGCTGGCCGCGCCGCTGGGCACAGGGGGCATCTATATCCGCAAGGGCCGGTTGCAGGATATCAGCCCCTGGCTGGGCAATCGCATCCATGGACCGGAGGATATCCGCGCGCGCATCCCCACCGGCACGGTCGATTTCGCCGCACGGCTGACGGTGCCGCGCGCGACGGAGGTGCATCAGGCCATCGGCAGTGCGGCCAAATATCGGCATTTGTTGCGCCTACGCAACTATTGGATCGACCGAGTACGCGATATCAAGGGGCTGGAGATGCTGTTGCCCGACGAGCCTGACCGCCACGGCGCTGTCGCGGGCTTCCGCCTGCCCGGCATGAAGGGGCCGGATGACGCGAAACGGGCGGCGGCGCTATTTCTCGACAAATATCGTCTGCTGGTCGTGGCCAAGGCCGGCCTGGCGTCCGGCCCGGTGCTGCGGGTCACACCAGCCCTCTTCAACAGCAGCGCCGAACTGGACCGGCTGGTGGCCGCGATCCGGGCGGAGCGCGGGCTATTTAGCTGACCCCCTTCACAACCAGGGACATAGCGCCTATATCGGCGTCAATCCGGTCGTCAGGCGACGCTATGCGTTGATGGTCGACCGTCCCCCGGATCGCTCGGGGTCCAGCATCGAATTGCGCGCGAAGCTGGCGGAATTGGGCGACTTTCGACGGGTCATCAGGTGCTGATAGTGCGGATCGGACAGTCCCGGCCCGCACTTTTTTGCGTGGAATAGAGGGTGCGAATCACCCTCTAGTTCATAGCGCTTCGACTGAATTTCCGCCGGGATGCGGAAAAACACGACGAACTGACACAGGCAGGAACCGCATGGCGACCAAGGCTCTCCCCCCCATCAGCAACACCGGCGCTAAGAAGCGCATCCGCAAGGTGTTCGGCGACATCCACGAAGTGGTGCAGATGCCGAACCTGATCGAGGTTCAGAGGGAGAGTTACGAACAGTTCCTGCGTTCCGATCCGTCGATCGGCTATGTGTCGGGCCTGGAAAAGACGCTGCGCAGCGTCTTCCCGATCCGTGACTTCGCCGGCACCGCCGAAATGGACTTCGTCCATTATGAGCTGGAAGACCCGAAGTACGACGTCGAGGAATGCCGTCAGCGCGGCATCACCTATGCAGCGCCGATGCGCGTTACTCTGCGCCTGATCGTGTTCGAAGTCGATCAGGACACCGAAACCCGCTCGGTCCTGGATATCAAGGAGCAGGACGTCTACATGGGCGACATGCCCCTGATGACGGGCAACGGCACCTTCATCGTCAACGGCACCGAACGCGTCATCGTGTCGCAGATGCACCGTTCGCCGGGCGTCCTCTTCGACCATGACCGTGGCAAGACCCACTCGTCGGGCAAGTATCTCTTTGCCGCGCGCGTTATTCCGTACCGTGGTTCGTGGCTCGACTTCGAATTCGACGCCAAGGACATCGTCAACGTCCGTATCGACCGCAAGCGCAAGCTGCCGGTCACGGCGCTGCTGTTCGCGCTCGGCCTGACGCCGGAAGAAATTCTGGGCGAATTCTATAACAAGGTTACCTATGTCCGCGGTGAAGGCGGCTGGGTCATCCCCTATCTCGCCGAAGCATGGCGCGGCCTGAAGCCGGCGTTCGACATCGTCGATGCCGCGTCTGGCGAAGTCGTGTTCGCCGCCGGTCACAAGATCAGCCCCCGCGCCGCCAACAAGGCGGAAAAGGACGGCCTGGCCACGCTGCTGATCCCGACCGAGGAAGTCTATGGCCGCTACAGCGCCTATGACCTCATCAACGAGAGCACCGGCGAAATCTACATCGAGGCTGGCGACGAAGTGTCGCCTGAAAATCTCGAAAAGCTGGACAAGGCTGGCGTCGACCGTCTGGAACTGCTGGACATCGACCATGTCGGCACCGGCGCATGGATCCGCAATACGTTGAAGGCCGACAAGGCCGAAGACCGCGACCAGGCCCTGTCCGACATCTATCGCGTCATGCGCCCCGGCGAACCGCCGACGAAGGAAACCGCCGAAGCTCTCTTCGCCGGCCTGTTCTTCGATCCGGAACGCTACGACCTCTCGGCCGTGGGTCGCGTGAAGCTGAACATGCGCCTCGACCTCGATGCCGAGGATACGGTCACCACCCTGCGCGTCGAGGACATCCTCGCCGTGGTCAAGGAACTGGTGAACCTGAAGGACGGCAAGGGCGAAATCGACGATATCGATAACCTCGGTAACCGTCGCGTCCGTTCGGTCGGCGAACTGCTGGAAAACCAGTATCGCGTCGGCCTGCTGCGCATGGAACGCGCGGTCAAGGAACGCATGTCGTCGGTCGACGTGTCGACGGTGATGCCGAACGACCTGATCAACGCGAAGCCCGCCGTGGCCGCCGTTCGTGAATTCTTCGGCTCGTCGCAGCTGTCGCAGTTCATGGATCAGACCAACCCGCTGTCGGAAGTCACCCACAAGCGCCGCGTGTCGGCACTTGGGCCGGGCGGCCTGACGCGTGAGCGCGCAGGCTTCGAAGTCCGCGACGTTCACCCGACCCATTATGGCCGTATCTGCCCGATCGAAACGCCAGAAGGCCCGAACATCGGTCTGATCAACTCGCTGGCGACTTTCAGCCGCGTCAACAAATATGGCTTCATCGAAACGCCGTACCGCAAGGTCGTGGACAACAAGGTCACCGACGACGTCGTCTATCTGTCGGCGATGGAAGAGGCCAAGCACACGATCGCGCAGGCCAACGCCGAAGTGAATGCCGACGGTCATTTCGTCGAGGATCTGATCTCCTCGCGCGAAGCCGGCGAATTCCTGATGGCGCCGCGCGACCACATCACCCTGATGGACGTCAGCCCCAAGCAGCTGGTGTCGGTCGCCGCATCGCTCATTCCGTTCCTGGAAAACGATGACGCCAACCGCGCGCTCATGGGATCGAACATGCAGCGTCAGGCCGTGCCTCTGGTACGCGCCGAAGCGCCGTTCGTGGGCACCGGCATGGAAGGCACGGTCGCCCGTGACTCCGGCGCTGCCGTCGCGTCCAAGCGTGCGGGCATCGTCGATCAGGTCGACGCGACCCGTATCGTCATCCGCGCAACCGGCGACATCGAAGCCGGCCAGTCGGGCGTCGACATCTACACCCTCCAGAAGTTCCAGCGGTCCAACCAGGACACCTGCATCAACCAGCGTCCGCTGGTGAAGGTGGGCGACCTGATCGAAGCCGGCGACGTGATCGCCGACGGCCCGTCGACCGAGTTCGGCGAGCTGGCGCTGGGCCGCAACACGCTCGTCGCGTTCATGCCCTGGAACGGCTACAACTACGAAGACTCCATCCTGATCTCCGAACGGATCGTGAAGGACGACGTCTTCACCTCGATCCATATCGAGGAGTTCGAGGTCATGGCCCGCGACACCAAGCTGGGACCGGAGGACATCACCCGCGACATCCCGAACGTCGGTGAAGAAGCGCTGCGCAACCTCGACGAGGCTGGCATCGTGTACATCGGCGCCGAAGTGGAGCCGGGCGACATTCTGGTCGGCAAGATCACCCCCAAGGGTGAATCGCCGATGACCCCGGAAGAAAAGCTGCTCCGCGCGATCTTCGGTGAAAAGGCGAGCGACGTGCGCGACACGTCCCTGCGTCTGCCGCCGGGCGTTGCCGGTACCGTCGTGGAAGTCCGCGTGTTCAACCGTCACGGCATCGACAAGGACGAACGTGCCATGGCGATCGAGCGGGAGGAAATCGACCGTCTCGCCAAGGACCGTGAAGACGAACGTGGCATCCTCAACCGTGCGACCTTCAACCGCCTTCAGGAAATGCTGACCGGTCAGACGGCTTCGGCCGCGCCCAAGGGCATCAAGAAGGGCGTTGTCATCGACGAGGCCCTGCTGGGCGAAGTCGAGCGTCACGAATGGTGGAAGTTCGCTGTCGAGGACGACAGCCGTCAGGCCCAGATCGAAGCGATCAAGGGTCAGTATGACGAAGCGGTGAAGTCGATCGTCGACAAGTTCGAGGACCGCGTCGACAAGCTGCAGCGTGGCGACGAACTGCCGCCGGGCGTGCTGAAGATGGTCAAGGTCTTCGTTGCGGTGAAGCGCAAGCTGCAGCCGGGCGACAAGATGGCCGGCCGTCACGGTAACAAGGGTGTCATTTCGCGCATCCTGCCGATCGAGGACATGCCGTTCCTGGAAGACGGCACCCATGTCGACATCGTGCTGAACCCGCTGGGCGTGCCGTCGCGCATGAACGTCGGTCAGATCTTCGAAACGCATCTGGGCTGGGCTGCCCGCGGCCTCGGCCAGCAGCTCAAGCATGCGCTGGAAGACTGGCGTGAGGCCAATCCGAACCCGCAGCCGGGCGACATGCCCGACGCGGTCAAGGAACGGCTGCTGACCTCCTATGGTGAGCGCTATGCCGAGCAGATAGAAGCCCGCACGCCTGAGCAGATCATCGATCTGGCCGAGCATCTCCAGCGGGGCATCCCGATGGCGACGCCGGTGTTCGACGGCGCCCGCGAAGCGGACGTGTCGGACATGCTGGAACGCGCAGGCCTGCACACGTCGGGTCAGTCGGATCTGTATGACGGCCGCACCGGCGACCGTTTCGACCGCAAGGTGACCGTCGGCATCATCTACATGCTGAAGCTGCATCACTTGGTCGACGACAAGATCCACGCCCGTTCGATCGGGCCGTACTCGCTCGTCACCCAGCAGCCGCTGGGTGGTAAGGCGCAGTTCGGTGGTCAGCGCTTCGGTGAAATGGAAGTGTGGGCGCTCCAGGCCTATGGCGCTGCCTACACGCTCCAGGAAATGCTGACGGTGAAGTCCGATGACGTCGTCGGACGTACCAAGGTCTACGAAGCGATCGTCAAGGGCGACGACACGTTCGAGGCCGGCATTCCCGAAAGCTTCAACGTGCTGGTCAAGGAAATGCGCTCGCTGGGCCTCAACGTCGAACTCGCCGCGATGGACGCGACCGAAGACGACGACGGCTTGGCGCAGGCGGCGGAATAAGGGATTTGCGGGCACTGCCTTCCTCAAGGCAGTGCCCCTCCCCTGCCTCGCTCCAGATACTTTACCCTCTAGAGGGACTTGAAATATGAACGAACTGACCAACTTCGCGAACCCGGTCCAGAAGGCCGAAACCTTCGACCAGATCCAGATCGGCCTTGCCTCGCCCGAGCGCATCCGCTCCTGGTCCTTCGGCGAGATCAAGAAGCCGGAAACCATCAACTATCGCACGTTCAAGCCCGAGCGTGACGGCCTGTTCTGCGCACGCATCTTCGGTCCGATCAAGGATTATGAATGCCTGTGCGGCAAGTATAAGCGCATGAAGTATAAGGGCATCGTCTGCGAAAAGTGCGGTGTCGAAGTTACGGTGAGCAAGGTCCGCCGTGAGCGCATGGGCCATATCGAACTGGCCGCGCCGGTCGCGCACATCTGGTTCCTGAAGTCGCTGCCTTCGCGCATCGGCCTGCTGCTCGACATGCAGTTGAAGCAGCTTGAGCGCGTGCTGTATTTCGAAAGCTATATCGTCATCGAGCCGGGCCTGACCCCGCTGGAGAAATATCAGCTTCTCAATGAGGACGAACTGCTCGACGCGCAGGACGAATATGGCGAAGACGCCTTCTCGGCCGGCATCGGCGCCGAGGCCGTCAAGCAGATGCTGATGGACCTCGACCTTGTGGGCGAGAAGCAGGCGCTGCTGGACGAACTGGCCGTTACCAAGTCGGAACTGAAGCCCAAGAAGATCATCAAGCGCCTGAAGGTCGTTGAAAGCTTCATTGATTCGGGCAACCGCCCCGAATGGATGATCCTGGACGTCGTGCCGGTCATCCCGCCAGAACTGCGCCCGCTGGTGCCGCTGGACGGTGGTCGCTTCGCGACGTCGGATCTGAACGACCTGTATCGCCGCGTCATCAACCGCAACAACCGCCTCAAGCGCCTCATGGAACTGCGCGCGCCGGACATCATCGTCCGCAACGAAAAGCGCATGTTGCAGGAAGCCGTCGACGCCCTGTTCGACAATGGCCGTCGCGGCCGTGTCATCACCGGTGCCAACAAGCGTCCGCTCAAGTCGCTGTCCGACATGCTCAAGGGCAAACAGGGTCGCTTCCGTCAGAACCTGCTCGGCAAGCGCGTCGACTATTCGGGTCGTTCGGTCATCGTGACCGGTCCTGAGCTGAAGCTGCATCAGTGCGGCCTGCCCAAGAAGATGGCGCTCGAGCTGTTCAAGCCGTTCATCTACGCGCGTCTGGATGCCAAGGGTCTGTCCATGACCCTGAAGCAGGCCAAGAAGTGGGTCGAGAAGGAACGTAAGGAAGTCTGGGACATACTGGACGAAGTGATCCGCGAACATCCGGTCATGCTGAACCGCGCGCCTACGCTTCACCGTCTGGGCATCCAGGCGTTCGAACCCGTCCTGATCGAAGGCAAGGCGATCCAGCTTCACCCGCTCGTCTGCTCGGCCTTCAACGCCGACTTCGACGGCGACCAGATGGCCGTCCACGTACCGCTCTCGCTGGAAGCCCAGCTGGAAGCGCGTGTGCTGATGATGTCGACCAACAACATCCTGTCGCCCGCCAACGGCAAGCCGATCATCGTGCCATCGCAGGACATGGTCCTGGGTATCTATTATCTGTCGATGGAACGTGTGGGCGAGCCGGGCGAAGGCATGCTGCTGTCCGACATGCAGGAGGTCCATCAGGCCCTCTATGCCAAGGCCGTCACCCTGCATTCGAAGATCATCAGCCGCGTGCCGCAGACCGACGAAAACGGTCAGCAATATATGAAGCGCTTCGAGACGACGCCGGGCCGCATGCTGCTGGGCGAATGTCTGCCCAAGTCGCACAAGGTGCCCTTCGACGCCGTCAATCGCCTTCTGACCAAGAAGGACGTCGGCGACGTGATCGACGAGGTCTATCGTCACACCGGCCAGAAGGACACGGTGCTGTTCGCCGACGCCATCATGGCGCTGGGCTTCCGCCACGCATTCCAGGCCGGCATTTCGTTCGGCAAGGACGACATGGTGATCCCGGACTCGAAGGAAGGCTCCGTCGCCGAAACCAAGGCGCTGGTGGCCGACTATGAGCAGCAATATCAGGACGGTCTGATCACGCAGCAGGAAAAGTACAACAAGGTCATCGACGCCTGGAGCCGTTGCGGCGACGTGGTGGCGAACGCCATGATGGACGAAATCCGTGCCATGCCGATCGATCCGGACACCGGCCGCCAGAAGCAGATCAACTCGATCTACATGATGGCGCACTCGGGTGCCCGCGGTAGCCAGGCCCAGATGAAGCAGCTGGCCGGTATGCGCGGCCTGATGGCCAAGCCTTCGGGCGAGATCATCGAGACGCCGATCATCTCGAACTTCAAGGAAGGTCTGACCGTTCTTGAATACTTCAACTCCACCCACGGCGCGCGTAAGGGCCTGGCCGACACCGCGCTCAAGACGGCGAACTCGGGTTACCTGACCCGCCGTCTGGTCGACGTGTCGCAGGACTGCACGATCGTCGAGGACGATTGCGGCACCGAGAAGGCGCTGGAGATGAAGGCGATCGTCCAGGGCGGTAGCGTTATCGCCTCGCTCGGCGAGCGCATATTGGGTCGCACCACGGCACAGGATATCGTCGACAGCAAGGACGGCACCGTCATCATCCCGATCGGCACCCTGCTGGACGAGCCGATGATCACGAAGATCGAGGCGATCGGCACGCAGGCCGTGAAGATCCGCAGCCCGCTGATCTGCGAAAGCAAGATGGGCGTCTGCGGCAAGTGCTACGGTCGTGATCTGGCCCGCGGTACCCCGGTGAACATCGGTGAAGCCGTCGGCGTCATCGCGGCGCAATCCATCGGTGAACCGGGCACGCAGCTGACCATGCGTACCTTCCACATCGGCGGCGCGGCGAACTTCAACGAAACGTCGAACCTGGAGGCTCTGGCCGACGGTACGATCGAACTGCGCGACATGCCCACGATCACCGACAAGAATGGTCGTCGTCTGTCGCTCGCCCGCAACGGCGAGATCGCGATCATCGACAGCGAAGGCCGCGAACGCGAAACGCACCGCTTGCCGTACGGCGCCACCATCCTGTTCGCAGATGGCGATGCCGTGAAGAAGGGCGACCGCTTCGCCGAGTGGGATCCCTTCACCATGCCGGTGATCACGGAAAAGCCCGGTATCGTTAAGTATGTCGACCTGATCGACAACAAGACGCTGACCGAGCAGACCGACGAAGCCACCGGTATCGCCCAGCGCGTGGTGATCGAACATCGTGGTGCGGCCCGCACCAAGGAAGATCTCCGTCCGCGCCTGACCCTGATGGACGACAGTTCGGGCGAAGCCGCACGCTATATGCTGGCGGTGGGTGCGACCCTGTCGGTCGACGATGGTGCGCAGGTTCAGGCCGGTGACGTGCTGGCGCGTGTCAGCCGTGAAGCGGCCAAGACCCGTGACATCACCGGTGGTCTGCCGCGCGTCGCCGAACTGTTCGAAGCCCGCAAGCCCAAGGACAATGCGATCATTGCCAAGGTGTCGGGCCGCGTCCAGTTCCTGAAGGATTACAAGGCGAAGCGTAAGATCGCCATCAATCCCGAAGATGGCGGCGAGCCGGTCGAATATCTGATCCCCAAGAGCAAGGTGATCGACGTTCAGGAAGGCGACTTCGTGAAGCGCGGCGACAACCTGATCGGCGGTTCGCCCGATCCGCATGACATTCTGGAAGTGCTGGGTATCGAGCCTCTGGCCGAATATCTGGTCGCCGAAATCCAGGAAGTCTATCGCTTGCAGGGCGTGAAGATCAACGACAAGCACATCGAAACGATCGTTCGTCAGATGTTGCAGAAGGTCGAGATCATCGAGTCCGGCGACACCACCTTGCTGGTGGGCGAGCAGATCGACCGCGAGGAAATGGACGAGATCAACGCCAAGCTCCAGCCGGGCTTCGCGCCCGCCGCTGGCAAGCCGGTGCTGCTGGGCATCACCAAGGCCTCGCTCCAGACCCGTTCGTTCATCTCGGCCGCGTCGTTCCAGGAAACCACCCGCGTCCTCACGGAAGCGGCGGTCCAGGGCAAGAAGGACACACTCGTTGGCCTGAAGGAAAATGTCATCGTCGGCCGCCTGATCCCGGCGGGTACCGGTGCCGGCATGAACCGCCTGCGCGTCGCCGCTTCGTCGCGTGACGCGGCGCTGCGGGCCGCACTGCGCGCCTCCAGCCAGGTGGACCTGATCGCTCCCAAGTCGGCTGCCGCCGAACGGGCTGCGGAACTGGCGCAAGGTCCGGAAGCGGCGATCGGCAACGATCCGCTGGCTGCCATCGAAGGGGAAACCCATGGCAGCGACGCGGATGCGGGCGATTACCTGCTGAAGAGCGACGGCGAATAAGCCCTTTGAAAGCATGGGAGCCGCACCCTATATAGAGTGCGGCTCCCATGCCCTTCCCTTCCGCAAGGAAGAGAAGATATGCCCGTCGGACGCACCTGCGCCCGGCGGGCTTTCTTTTTGCGCGGCTGAAAAGTCAGTGGGGGAAGGTCGCAGAAAGTCGCGCAAATATATCAGAAAAGTGCTTGACCGACTCTGCAACCCCGCCTATCTGCGGCCACCCAAGCGCGGCGCGCTCAGGATTGATGCCCGATCCTCTAATGGTAAGAGAGCGGACTCTGACTCCGTCAATCAAGGTTCGAGTCCTTGTCGGGCATCCAAAACTTCCCCGGATTTCAAATAGCGACACGGCCTAGCGGCTAACGATTGGCGGCTATATCGCCGTCAGAGCCTGTCCCTGTCGATATGGCGAATGATCTCCGCCGGCCCATCAAGTTGCATCGTCGATGCGCTACGCCGGTACGATCGCCCGCGCCACCGCTTCCGCCACCTTGATGCCGTCGATCGCGGCGGAGAGGATGCCGCCGGCATAGCCCGCGCCCTCACCCGCTGGGTACAGGCCGGCGACGTTGAGGCTCTGATAATCCTTGCCGCGCGTGATGCGAATGGGCGAGGAGGTACGCGTTTCCACGCCGGTCATCACCGCGTCGGGATGGTCATAATGGGCGATCTGCCGACCGAAGGCGGGCAGCGCCTCATGGAACGCCTCGATCACATAATCGGGCAGGCAGAGCGACAGGTCGGTCGGCGTCACGCCCGGCTTGTAGGAGGGCACGACTTCGCCAAGCTGCGTCGAGGGTCTGCGAGCAAGGAAGTCGCCGACCGTCTGGCCGGGCGCCCAATAAGAGGAGCCGCCCGCCTGATAGGCCAGGCTCTCCCAATGACGCTGCAGCGCAATGCCGGCGAGCGGACCGTCCGGATAATCCTTGGCCGGGTCGATGCCGACCACCAGCCCCGAATTGGCGTTGAATTCCGCGCGGCTATATTGGCTCATGCCGTTGGTGACGACGCGGCCCTCTTCCGACGTGGCGGCGACGACGCGGCCGCCGGGGCACATGCAGAAGCTGTAAACGGTACGGCCGTCGGCGCAGTGATGGGCTAGGCTATAGGCCGCCGCGCCAAGGTCCGGGTGGCCAGCGCAATTGCCGTAGCGGGCGCGATCGACCCAGCTTTGCGGATGTTCGATCCGCACGCCGATGGAAAAGGGCTTGGGTTCGATATGGACGCCGCGCGCGTGCAGCATCTCGAATGTCGGGCGCGCACTATGGCCGACCGCCAGCACGACATGGTCGCTTTCGATCACGCTGCCATCGTGCAGCACCACGCCGCGCAGCTTTTGTGCCCCATCGCCCTGCCGTTCCAGCACCAGGTCGTCGACGCGCTGCTGCCAGCGATATTCGCCGCCCAGCGCCTCGATCTGCTTGCGCATCGCCTCCACCATGGTGACGAGGCGAAAGGTGCCGATATGGGGATGCGCTTCCCAGAGAATATCGTCGGGCGCGCCGGCGGCGACGAACTCTTCCAGCACCTTGCGGCCAAGGAAGCGCGGGTCTTTGACGCGGCAATAGAGCTTGCCGTCGGAGAAGGTGCCCGCTCCGCCCTCGCCGAACTGGACGTTGCTGTCCGGGTTCAGCTCGGCGCGGCGCCACAGGCCCCATGTGTCCTTGGTCCGCTCCCGCACCACCTTGCCGCGATCGAGGATGATGGGCTTGAACCCCATCTGCGCGAGGATGAGGCCCGCGAACAGACCGCATGGTCCGGCGCCGATCACGACCGGGCGCAGACCCTGCCAGCCGTCGGGGACGTGGGTGACGAATTTATAGCTGCTGTCCGGCGTCGGGCGGATGTCGTGGTCGTTCGCGAAACGGGCGAGCAGCGCTGCTTCGTCCGCAACATCGACGTCGAACGTGTAGACAAGCTGGATGGCGGAGCGGCGGCGGGCGTCATTCCCGCGCCGCACCAGACTGTGCCCGCGCAGGTCATGGGGTTCGAGGCCAAGGCGTTCGCAAATGGCGGCGGGGATCGCCTCGGCCGGATGGTCGAGGGGCAGTTTCAGGCCGGAAAGACGGATCATCGCTGTGCCATAGTCCTTCGCGGCCTGAAAATAAACTAGCTGCGCCGCATCCGCCCGACCAGCCATTCGGCGCCCAGCGCTGCCAGCATCGACAGGCCGGTGAGCGGGAAGAACAGGCCGAGGGCAAGCATCAGTCCCGCGACCATGCGCGCCGTGCCCGGTGGCGCGGGCGGCGGCGCGGCGAACCGGCGTTTCCACCAGAGGATCGGCGCGGTCAGGCAGAGCGCGAGCAGGCAGAGGCAGCCCGCCAGCATCAGCAGCCGGTTCACCTCGCCATATTGTTGCCCCTGATGGGTGGCGACGCCCCATTCGACGCTTTTGGCCCCCATGCCGAACTGGCGCCAATCCATGTCCTGCACCACCGCGCCGGTGCCCGCATCGATGGTGATGGCGCGGGCATCGTCGGCACGAGCGGCGAGCGCTGTGATGAGGTAGGGCGCGCTGGGGCTGGCTGGCAGGAACAATTGATAGCCGGAAGCGAGGCCATGGCGGGCCGCGATCCGGACGACCGCATCGACGCCGATGTCGCCCGGACCGCCGGTTGGCGCGTTCCTCTCCCGTAATGTCCATGGCAGCGCCTGCTTGGCCGGCGGCGCCCAGGGATTGACCTTCATCGCCGGGCGGCCTGCGCCATTGGCGGCGATGATCGCGCGCAGACCGCCGCCCCAGACATCGGTCCAGGGCATGCCGGTGACGGCCAGGAACAGGATCACGCCTGCCGACAGGAAACCCAGCGTGCCATGCAGATCGCGCCAGAAGAGCCGCCCACCGGCCCGCCCCCGGATCGCCAGCGCGGGGCTGCCGCGACGGGGCCAGCGCAGATAGAGGCCGGTAATGCAGAGCAGGATCGCCCAGCCCGCCACCACCTCCACTAGCCGGTTCCCGATCGGGCCGGTCAAAGCGAGGCTGTGCAGGTCACGGATCGTCTGCATGATGCCACCGTCGTGCATCCGGCCTTGCAGCCGGCCGCTATAGGGATCGACGAAAGTGACGGTCGATCCGGTCGTGACGCGCCAGCTTTCGTCGCGCTTGGCAGGCACCAATATCTGGGTTGCAGGCGCCCCCGCCACCTGCGCGGCGGCGATGAGGCGTGAGGGTAGCAGCGGCTGCGCATTTGGTGGCGCCGTGATCCGCACCGGATAAAACCATGCCTCTATCTCCAGCTTGTAGAGATAGAGGGCGCCCGTCACCGCCATCAGTGCCAGCACCGGCAGGACGATGAGGCCCGCATAGAAATGCCAGCGCCACATTGCTCGATAAAGTCCCCGCTCCATCAGAAGCGCGCCCTGACACCGGCATAGAAAGCGCGGCGTTCGACGGGGTAGAAGATGGCGCGTCCGCTCGCGGGCAGGGCGGCATAGTTTACCACCGCGCTGATATCGCCGATGGCGCGTTCCCCCGTCAGGTTGCGGGCGTCGAGGAACAGGGTGACGCCATCACGCAACTGCGCCTGCGCGCCAAGGTTGAGCAGCGCATAGCTGCCCACGCGCTTGCTGTTGGCATAATCGACCCAGGCGCCCTGCGGCAGCCATTCGACCGCCGGTGAGACGCTGAGGCGATCCGTGCCCAGTTTCAGCTCCGCGCGATAGACATAACGTGGCACCACCGGCAGGCGGTTGTCGCCGAATTGCGCATCGCCGCGGAACCGGAAGTCGCTAAATTGATAGACCTGTCGCAGGCTGGCCCAAGACGTCAGGGTCAGGTCCAGCCCGGCCTCTATCCCCTGATGCCGGGTCCGGTCGGCATTGAAGGTCGCCGCAGGAATGGTGCCGGCAACGACGCTATATTGCAGCATCTCGCCGCGCAGGTCGGCACGATAGAGGCTGATATCCCAGGCGGCGATGCCCAGCCGGCCGCGCGTGCCGATTTCCGCCGTCCATGCCTTTTGCAGGCCGACGGGCGTGAAGCCCGGTGCGCCACCGGCGGGCGTCTGGCTCAGTTCGCCAAAACCCGGCATTTCGATCGACCGGCTATAATTGGCGTAGAATTGCAGCGTCTCGGCGGGCTGGTAGAGAAGGCCCAGCTTGGGTGCGAAACTGTCGAAGCTGGCGTCGCCGCTGCGCACCGGGACAAGGCGATTGGCGATGCGCCGCTCGCCATGGCTGTAAAGGCCGCCCGCGATCAGCCAGAGGTTCGTGACCGGCGCAATCCGCGCTTCGGCGTAGCTGTTGATCGTCTGCGCCTTTTGCAGGGCATTTGCGGTCAGCGCACCGGACCTGCCGTTCAGGTTGACGAACTGGCGTGCCACCGTGCGGCCGAATCGTGCCTGACTGCCCAGCGTCAATGCCACCGGCATAGCTCCCAGATTGCCCGTCAGGTCGAGGCTGACGAAAAGGCCGCGATCCTCCGACTTCTGATCGATCAGCTGATAGATGGGGTGGGACAGCGACTTGGCATTGTAGAAAAGGCCGAAGGCCAGCGTGCCATGAGCGAGGTCGATGCTGGTGCGATTCTGAAGCCGGATCGAATCGATATCCCGCGCCTGGTTGCCCGTGAAATTGCCCTTGGCGGGATGGTCGATCGCATCCGCCTCGCTAAGCGCACCGGCCAGATGCTGGCGGATGGCCTGAGCGCTGGCGTAGAAGCGGGTTTCGACTCCCTCCCCCAGTTTCAGCCCAACATTGCCGTTGACGCGCAGCGCCTTGCGGTCGCCATGGGCGCGGTCGCTGTTCGACCGATCGCCTGAGACAACGAGATAGACATCTCCGCCATCGTCGGCATGACCATAGGCGATCTTGCCGCGCAGCGTGTCGAAGCTGCCACCATCGATGCGCAGCTCCGCGCCCGGCATGCTGCGCCCGGTCGGCGTAACGGCATTGATCGCCCCGCCCAGCGTCGATCCGCCAAAGCGCAACGCATTGCCCCCGCGATAGACCTCCAGATGCTGAAAGATTTGCGGGTCCAGCTCCTGGAAATCGCCATTATCGTCGGCGCCGTTGATGGGGACACCGTCCTGCAACAAGGTGAGGCCGCGCATATGATAGCCGCGCGACAGGCCTGACCCGCGGATGGAGATGCGCACCTCCTGCCCGAAGCGGGGCTGGGTATAGACGCCGGGGGAGAAGGCCAGCGCATCGCGCAGCGAGACGGCGGCCTTGTCCGGAAACTCTTCGGCAGCGACGACATCGACGCCGCCTGGAGTTTGCTGAACACGAGCAGCCGCTGCTTCGACGATCGGGCTGGCAGTGACGATGATGGCGCCCTGCTCGGCTTCCTCGGCGGAGGCAGGCGTGGCGGACAGGATGAGGGTCAGGGCGCACAGCGGCAGGCTGCGCACGACATGGGAATGACGCATGGAGAGAATGACTTTCTGAAAATACTCGCACGCATCCAAGCGTCGAGCATATGCCTCAAACATAATTTCCGTTCGTGCTGAGCTTGTCGAAGCACGCCCGCGCCCTTCGACAAGCTCAGGGCGAACGGAGGTTAAGTTGGTTCAGAATGTAGCGGGTGGCCCCAAAGATGGCGGCGGGGGCGCGGCAAGGCGCGCGATCAGGCCGGTCTTGAGCGCGAAGGCGATCGGACCGAAGGCCAGTTGCCAGGCGGGAAGCGGCAGGTCGGCCGCGATCAGCGGCGGCACCAGCGGCTGCACCGATGCGGCGAAGGGGCAATGTTGCTGCCCGGTCATGCCGTCATCGGGGCGATGGTCGCCCTTATCCGGCGTGGTTCCGCGCGGCACGACGACATTGACGGGACCGGTGCCGGTACAGAGCGTCACCACAACGCCACGTTCCGTACGCACGGGCATGAAGCCCGACGGTGCGATCAGCTGGATGGCAAGGACGAGCAGAGCCAGCGCCGCCAACAGGCCGCGCGCCTTCTCCGACTGTCTGATCGGCCCCATCATGTCCCCTGACGTAGCGGCGACGGGCCGCCCTGTCATCCGGGCAAAAGGTCCAAGTCGCGCCTTCACTCACCTTGACGTAAACGTAAAGGCGAATTACATCTCATGGCATGAACACGCGCAGCAGCATCGCCGGCATCGAATTGCCCGACCATAGCGAACGGCAAAGCTACACGATCACCGACTTGTCCGAGGAATTCGGGGTCACCGCCCGCGCGCTGCGCTTCTATGAGGATGAAGGGCTGATCTCGCCCGAACGGCAGGGTCTGGCCCGCATCTATTCGCGCCGCGACCGTGCCCGCCTCGCCTGGATATTGCGCGGCAAGCGGGTGGGCTTCAGCCTGACCGAGATTCGCGAGATGATCGACCTCTATGACGCCGACGAAGCGCATGAGGCGCAGCGCCGCGTGACCGTGGACAAGTGCAAGGCGCGGATCGACCTGCTGACCCGCCAGAAGGACGATATCGACGCGGCCATCACCGAACTGGCCAGCTTCATCACGACCATCGAACAGAAATAATCCCCCTCTCCCGCCGGGGAGAAACAGAAGAATAATCAGGAGAAGATCATGCCCAGCTATGCCGCCCCCGTTCGCGACACCCGCTTCGTGCTGGACCATATTGTCGGGCTGGACCGCTATGCCAACTTGCCCGGGTTCGAAAATGCCACGCCCGATCTGGTCGAGGCGATCCTGACCGAAGGCGGCAAGATGGCGGCCGAAGTGCTGTTCCCGCTCAACGCCGTGGGCGACAAGGAAGGCTGCACCCGCCACCCGGACGGCAGCGTGACCACGCCCACCGGGTTCAAGGCGGCGTTCGACCAATTCGTCGCCGGCGGTTGGACCACGATTCATAGCCCGGCCGAATTTGGCGGTCAGGGGCTGCCCAGCGTACTGGCGACGGCGGTGGACGAATATGTGCTATCGGCCAACCAGGCGTTCGAAATGTATCATGGGCTCACCGCCGGCGCGGTCGCGGCGCTGATCGCCAAGGGCAGCGACGAACTGCAACAGCGCTACATCCCCAAGATGGTGTCGGGCGAATGGACCGGCACGATGAACCTGACGGAGCCGCATTGTGGCACCGACCTGGGCCTCATCAAGACCAAGGCCGTGCCGCAGGCCGATGGCAGCTATTCGATCACCGGCACGAAAATCTTCATTTCGGCAGGCGAGCATGATCTGGCCGAAAATATCATCCACCTCGTTCTGGCCAAGACGCCGGATGCGCCGGAAGGCAGCAAGGGGATTTCGCTGTTCGTGGTGCCGAAGATGTTCGTCGGTGACGATGGCACGCTGGGCGACCGCAATGCCGTCTCCTGCGGATCGATCGAGCATAAGATGGGCATCCATGGCAACGCCACCTGCGTCATGAACTATGACGGCGCGACCGGCTGGATAGTGGGCGAGGAGAATAAGGGCCTGGCCGCGATGTTCATTATGATGAACGCGGCGCGACTGGGCGTGGGCCTTCAGGGGCTGGGCCAGGCGGAGATCGCGTTTCAGAACGCCGTCCATTATGCCAAGGATCGTCGTCAGGGTCGCGCACTGACGGGGCCGAAGGAGCCCAGCGAAAAGGCCGACACGCTGTTCGTCCATCCCGACGTGCGCCGCATGCTGATGGAAGCCAAGGCGATGACCGAAGGGCTGCGCGCGCTGATCCTGTGGACGTCGCTGCAAGTCGACCTGTCGCATCATGCCGCAACCGAAGAAGAGCGTCAGGCCGCCGACGACCTGCTCCAGCTGCTGACCCCGGTGGTCAAGGGCTATGGCACCGATCGCGGTTTCGACGTGGCGGTCGCCTGTCAGCAGGTGTTCGGCGGCCATGGCTACATCTGGGAAAATGGCGTGGAGCAATATGTCCGCGACGCTCGTATCGCCCAGATTTACGAAGGCACCAACGGCGTACAGGCGATGGATCTGGTCGGTCGCAAGCTACCGATGAACGGCGGCCGCGCGCTCCAGTCCTTCCTCAAGATGGTGGGCGAGGAAGTCGCCACCGCCAAGAGCGACGAAAAGCTGGCGCCGATCGCCGAAGCGCTGGAAAAGGCGAGCGGCCAGCTGGGCGCGGCGACCATGTGGCTGATGCAGAATGCCATGAAGAACCCCGAACATGCCGGGGCCGGCGCGCATCATTATATGCACATCCTCGGTATCGTCGCGACCGGGCTGATGTGGCTGCGTATGGCCAAAGCCGCCACCGCACTGATCGCGGCGGGCGAAGGCGATACCAAATATCTGGAGGCCAAGCTGGTGACCGCGCGCTTCTTTGCCGAGCGGATCATGCCCGATGCGGGCTCGCTGCGACGGAAGATCGAGGGCGGCGCCGATGCACTGATGGCGCTCGATCCGGACATGTTCCTGGCGGCCTGATCGGGCCTGCCATCCGGTAACCACGCGAAGGGCGGTCCAATGGGCCGCCCTTATCGCATGGACCTTACGCTGCGAGCGGCAGCCGTTCTTCGACCAGAACCGGCGTCACATCGTCGGCAACAGGAGCAGGCGCCTTGGTCTTGTTGAGCGCGGCAATGTAGCGCTCGGCAGAGACGACGTCGCGGCGGTAGGAGAAATAGAGCGCGATCAGGGAAAACATATTACGGCCTTTGTTGATTTTGCTGCGTTGCAGCATCGCAGCCTATCTGGGCTTTTGCGGGCATGTTCGCAAATGCAATGCGGGCAAAGGCGATTGCAGGAAATGTATCTTCCATGCCCGGCTCGCCGCCGGGTGCCTGATCGGGATTACCCGCCGATGGCCAGACGCCATCACCCAACACCCGTTCGGGCTGAGCCTGTCGAAGCCCCGCTCTTTACGCTGAAGCAGCACCATTTGAAAAAGTGCAGCCCCCTGCGGCTGGCTGCCAAGGCACGCGCGCAGGACAGGCTTCGACAGGCTCAGGGCGAACGGATGTTGAGAATGGAAACGTCCGACCCCCGCGTTCAAAGAATGACGGGCGCTGCCTAGCAATCGTTCAGACACGCCTTTAGAACTTCGGAATGAGCCATCCGTCACCTGCGGCCACCGCCGCCCCCTCCTCTTCCCGTACCCTGGGCCTTGCCGCTTGCATTGCCCTTGTCATGGGCAATATGATCGGGTCGGGCGTGTTCCTGCTGCCTGCATCGCTCGCCCCGTTCGGCTGGGATGCGGTGGCGGGGTGGGTGTTCACCATCGCGGGATCGCTGGTGCTGGCCTTCGTGATCGCACGACTGACCGTCGCCATGCCTGACGCCAATGCCTCGCAGATGATCGCCCGCGCCTATGGGCCGCTGGCGGGCTTTGCGATCGGGTGGATCTACTGGATCTCCATCATCATCACCAACGTCACCATCGCGGTGGCGGCGACCGCCAACCTGAGCAGCATCATGCCGGTGCTGACCAAACCCGGCCTGGGCGCGGTCTGCTCCATCGCGTTCCTGTGGGCGATGACGGGGATCAACCTGATCGGCGCGCGCGCCGCGGGCCTGACGCAGATCGCCACCACCTGCATCAAGCTGGTGCCTATCCTCGTCGCGTTGGTCGTGCTGGCGATCATCCTGAGCAACGGCAGCGCGCAAGTCGAACCTTTCCCGGCACAAGGTCTGACCGGGGCCGGCATCACCGCATCGGCCGCGTTGACGCTCTGGGCGTTACTCGGTTTCGAATCGGCGAGCGTGGCGGCCGACAAGGTACGCGATCCCGCGCGCACCATCCCGCGCGCGACGCTGATCGGCACGGCCGCGACCGGCCTTATCTATCTGGTCGTCTGTTCCGGCATCGCGCTGACCCTGCCGGCGGCGGAAACCCAGACCGGGTCACCTTTCGGCGCATTCGTCAGCCATTATTGGTCGGCAGGACCGGCCAGCTTCATCGCCATCTTCGTGGTGATCAGCTGCCTTGGCGCGCTCAACGGCTGGACGCTGCTCCAGGGCGAAGTGCCGCTGGCGATGGCGCGGTCGGGCGAATTGCCGCGCTGGCTGGCTGCTACGGATGCCAAGGGCACGCCGGTGCGCGGGCTGATCCTGTCCACCGTGCTGGCCAGCCTGATGCTGGTCGCCAACAGTCTGCAAGGGTTGGTGGCGCTGTTCACGGCGATGGCGCTGCTGGCGACGTCCGCGACGCTGTGGCTCTATGTCGGATGTGCGCTGGCCAGCCTGCGGTTCCGGCTGGTGGTGCCGGCAGCGGTCATCGGGCTGGGTTATGCGCTCTGGACATTATGGGGCGCGGGACTGGTGGCGAGCGGGTCCAGCATCCTGCTGATGCTGGCGGGCCTGCCCTTTTATTGGTGGGCACGGCGGGGGCGCTGAGAGGCTGTTCCCCGGCAAAGGCCGGGGTCCAGTTCAATGTGTGGGGCTGGACCCCGGCCTTTGCCGGGGAACAGGCCTTAATCCGCCCACAAATCCTTGAGCTTGGAGAAGAAGCCGCTGACCTGCGGGCATTCTTCGCCGGTTTCTGTCTCGCGGAAGGCTTCCAGCAATTCCTTTTGCTTGGCCGTCAGCTTGGTCGGCGTTTCTACCTCGACCTGAATGACCAGATCGCCATGGCCGCGCCCATTCAGCACCGGCATGCCGCCGCCGCGCTGGCGCAACTGCTTGCCCGACTGGATGCCGGTCGGAATCTTGATCTCATGCCGGATGCCATCAAGGCCCGGCACTTCGATCGACCCGCCCAGCGCCGCGGTCGTGAAGCTGACCGGCGCGCGACAGAAGAGCGTCGTGCCATCGCGTTCGAACAGCGAATGGCGCTTCACATGCAGGAAGATGTAGAGGTCGCCCGCAGGGGCACCGCGCGCACCAGCCTCGCCCTCACCCGACAGGCGGATGCGGGTACCTTCGTCCACGCCGGCCGGGATGTTGACCGACAGACTCTTGGGCTTGTCCACGCGCCCTTCGCCACGACAGGATTTACACGGGCTTTCGATCACCTGACCTGCGCCATGGCAGGACGGACAGGTGCGTTCGACCACGAAAAAGCCCTGCTGCGCGCGCACCTGACCATGGCCTTTGCAGGTGCCGCAAGTCTTGACCCCGGTGCCTGGCTGCGCGCCTGAACCTTCGCAACTGTCGCAGGCGGCCGACACGTCGATCGCGATCTCGGTCTTCTTGCCATGATAGGCTTCGTCGAGCGTGATCTCCATGTCGTAGCGCAGGTCCGCGCCGCGGCGATTGGCCTGACGCCCGCCGCCCCCCTGTCCGCCAAAGCCGGACTGGCCGAAAATCGTCTCGAAAATATCGCCAAGGTCGGAAAAGCCGCCCGCGCCACCGCCACGGAAACCGCCGCCGCCACCGCCGCCCGACTGGGCATTGGTATAGGCCGCATGACCATAACGGTCATAGGCCGCGCGCTTTTGCGGGTCTTTCAGGCATTCATAGGCTTCGGACACGGCCTTGAACTTGGCTTCGCTGTCCACGCATCCACCGGTTTTATCCGGATGATACTTCATCGCCATCTTGCGATAGGCGCTCTTGATCACCGCTCCATCAGCGGTGCGCTCGACTTCGAGCAGCTCGTAATAATCAACTTCGGTCGTCATAGAGGCCCCCGCCCGCTTCGCCCGTCATGCCGATACATATCGACATGACGGGCGATGGGCATAGATTATGCCTTGTTGTTATCGTCGACTTCCGAGAATTCGGCGTCGACGACATCGTCGTCAGCCTTGGGCGCGTCCGCACCCGGAGCCGCCGCATTGGCCTGCTCCTTCTCGTAGATCGCCTGACCCAGCTTCATGGCGACCGTGGCGAGTTCCTGCGCCTTGGTCTTCATCGCTTCAGCATCGCCGCCTTCGATCGCGGTCTTGGTTTCAGCGATCGCCGCTTCGATCTCGCCCTTCAGCGATGCGTCGACCTTGTCGCCATGTTCGACCAGCTGCGCTTCGGTCGTGTGGACCAGGCTTTCGGCGTTATTCTTGGCTTCGGCCGATTCGCGGCGCTTCTTGTCGTCTTCGGCAAAGCGTTCGGCATCCTTGACCATCTGGTCGATGTCGGAGTCGCTGAGGCCACCCGACGCCTGGATGCGGATCTGCTGTTCCTTGCCGGTGCCCTTGTCCTTGGCCGACACGTTGACCAGGCCGTTGGCGTCGATGTCGAACGTGACTTCGATCTGTGGCACGCCGCGCGGGGCTGGCGGAATGCCGAGCAGGTCGAACTGGCCGAGGATCTTGTTGTCCGCCGCCATTTCACGCTCGCCCTGGAACACGCGGATCGTCACCGCCTGCTGATTGTCGTCAGCGGTCGAATAGACCTGCGACTTCTTGGCGGGGATGGTGGTGTTGCGGTCGATCATGCGGGTGAACACGCCACCCAGCGTCTCGATGCCCAGCGACAGCGGGGTCACGTCCAGCAGCAGCACGTCCTTGACGTCGCCCTGAAGCACGCCCGCCTGAATGGCGGCGCCCATGGCGACGACTTCGTCCGGGTTCACGCCGGTGTGCGGTTCCTTGCCGAAGAATTCCTTCACGGCTTCGCGCACCTTGGGCATGCGGGTCATGCCACCGACGAGGACGACTTCGCTGATCTCGCTGGCCGACACGCCTGCGTCCGCCATCGCCTTCTTGACCGGGTCCATCGTGCGCTTGATGAGGTCGGCGACCAGACGCTCCAGATCGGCGCGCGTGATCGTCTTCACCAGATGCTTGGGACCATTTTGGTCGGCGGTGATGAAGGGCAGGTTGACTTCGGTCGTCTGGGCCGACGATAGCTCGATCTTCGCCTTTTCGGCCGCTTCCTTCAGACGCTGGAGGGCCAGCTTGTCCTTGGTCAGGTCGATGCTCTCGGCCTTCTTGAAGTCTTCGGCCAGATACTGAACCAGCTTGGCGTCGAAATCTTCGCCGCCCAGGAAGGTGTCGCCGTTGGTCGACTTCACTTCGAACACGCCGTCGCCGATTTCGAGGATCGAAATGTCGAACGTGCCGCCGCCAAGGTCATAGACCGCGATCGTCTTGCCGTCCTGCTTGTCGAGGCCATAGGCCAGCGCTGCCGCAGTCGGTTCATTGATGATGCGCAGCACTTCCAGGCCAGCAATCTGACCGGCGTCCTTGGTCGCCTGACGCTGGGCGTCGTTGAAGTAGGCAGGAACGGTGATGACCGCCTGCGTCACGGTTTCGCCGAGATACGACTCCGCCGTTTCCTTCATCTTCTGAAGGGTGAAGGCGCTGATCTGCGACGGACTATATTCCTCGCCGCCAGCCTTGACCCACGCGTCGCCGTTCGGACCCTTCGCGATGTCGTAAGGAACGAGTTCCATGTCCTTCTTGGTCAACGGATCGTCGAAGCGGCGGCCGATAAGGCGCTTCACCGCGAAAATCGTGTTGTCCGGATTGGTGACCGCCTGACGCTTGGCCGGCTGACCGATCAGACGCTCGCCATCCTTGGCGAAGGCGACGATCGAGGGCGTGGTCCGTGCCCCTTCCGCATTTTCGATGACCTTGGGCTTGCCGCCATCCATGACAGCGATACAGCTGTTGGTGGTACCCAGATCGATCCCGATTACTTTTGCCATCTCTTCCTCTTGTAACCCCAAATATATTCAGCGGTTGACGGCCCATTACCTCACATAAGCGCCAAGGCAAGGCCGGTCTGCAAAGCGGGATATAGGCGCGGTTACGCTTGGCACAAGACGCTGGGGCGTTTACCTGATGGATCGACCGGAAACGAGACAAGTTATGGAGTGTCGGATGCGCGCGCGCTTTGCCCTTTTCGCCCTGGCGGCACCTTTGGCGCTCGGCGCTTGCGGCGACCCCGCGCCATCCTATATCGACCAGGCCTGGGTGCGGCTGTCGCCCAACAAGGACACGCCATCGGCGGGCTATTTCGTCGTCCATGGCGGGGATGCGGGCGTGCAGTTGCGCGGCGTGCTGACCGACTATGCCCTCAAGGTCGAAATGCATGAGACGATCAGCAAGGACGGCATGACCACGATGGAGCGGGTCGAAAGCGTGGACGTACCCCCCAAGGGGCAGGTCGCCTTCGCGCCGGGGGCTAAGCATCTGATGATCTGGGGCATCAATGACACGGCGATCAGCCGGGGCAAGATGCAGTTCACCTTCCTGATGGGCAATGGCGACCGGTTGCTGGTGGACGCGGTGATCCGCAAGCCCGAAGCGGCAGGCACGGCCAAACCCGCCGATGATGCGGCCCATTGACCAGTCGCGCGCTGACGAGGGAAGAAGCGGCGCTGGCCCGGACCTTGTTCGGGGCGGCGATCGACTACGGCCGGGTGCGAGTACATGACCGCAAATGGTGGCCGTTCCAGCCGAAGGACGTGACCATGGCGCCGGACGGCGACCTGTGGTTTCATCCGGATGGCGGCCTGTTCTGCGCCGATTTCTGCGACAGCCCGCTGCACATACAGGGGCTGTTCGTGCATGAAATGACCCATGTGTGGCAGGCGCAGCGGTCCGGGCGCTGGTGGCTGCCGCTGATGCGACACCCCTTCTGCCGCTATGGTTACGACATCATGCCGGGCAAGCCGTTCGAGCGATACGGGATCGAGCAGCAGGCGGAAATCGTGCGGCATGCGTATCTGCTGCGGCGGGGCGACGCGGTGCCGGGCAAGCCGGGGCTGGATGTGTATGAGGCACTGTTGCCGTTCAGAGGTGAGCGGGGGTTAGGGGACGGCCCAACATAATATCGTCATTCCCGCGGAGGCGGGAATCCATCTTCTGTCCTCGCGGCTGAATCAACTCTGGTAAGATGGATCCCCGCCTTCGCGGGGATGACGAAGAGGGGGTGGATTGCAAACTGTCCGGTTTTGGAGAAATAACCGGCGGTAGCTGACGCTGCCCGGTAAAAAATCATTCGGCAGCAACCACTCCACTTGCGGACATTCTCCAATGTGCGATTAAAAGCACATGAGCCGCAGCAAGCACCAAACTCTGAAAGGCGTGATCGACGGCCAGTCCAAAGGGCAGATCACGGCGATGTTCACTGAACGTGACCACGAAGCTATGGAGTGGGTGAAAAAAGGCGCGATCAAGCGCGAAACCCTACGAGATAGGCGTGATGGGCGGATGGCCCCTGCAGATGCTGACGGGCACGTCGCTACGCCAGACGACAGCGACCGCTGACGTCCGCTTTCCATCAAATTTCGTTATTCAACCTTCCACGTGCCATCTGAACGAATGGCCTGTTTCAAGAACCAGGTTGATCTGGCGGAGCGACGAAAAATGGTCGTTTCCAGACCCGAATGTCCGTTCGCCCTCAGCCTGTCGAAGGGCCGTACTTCTTCTGCCGAAATACACCCAGAGGAAAGAGCGGGGCTTCGACAAGCTCAGCCCGAACGGATGTGGGGTGTCCGAACAGGATCGAAGAAAGCCACTCCCTGCCTCACCATGCCCCTGCCAGCATCCCCTCCAGCAGTTGCGCGAAATTCATGCCGTCAGCGCGGGCGGCGATGGCGGACAGACAGTCCTGATCGTCGCGACCAGGACGGCCGGGGCCGGTCATGTTCGGCTTCATGTTGAGATCGAACAGCTTATAGTCGCCGCTGGCGTCCGCGCGGCAGTCGATACGGATGACGGCGCGTGCACCGACCAGCGCCGCTGCCTTGACGCATGCGTCCAGCATCGCCTGCACGACGGGTGAGGCCAGTTCCGCTGCATCGATCGCGACGCTGTTGGCCGTCACTGCGACATCGCCATTGTAGGGGGCCACGCCGTCCATCTGGTCGAAGCGGCGCACCGGCCGCAATGCCCGATAGACGCCATCAACCGGCGGCATCACTGTCACCGTGACCTCTTCGCCGGCCAGATATTCCTCGACGATCAACGTATCGCCGAATTTCGCGTCCGCGATGAGAGCGGTCGCCGCAGACACCAGCCCTGCCAGATCGACTACCCGCGTGACGCCCTGACTGCCGCGCCCGCGCACCGGCTTGACGATCAATGGAAAGGTCAGCCCCGTGTCCGCGATCGCCGCCTCTATATCCGCCAGCGCCCGGACGCCCGGCCGCGCGCTCTGTGCCATCAGGAAGGATCGTGCGACCGGCAGGCCCGCTTCCTCCAGCATGCGGTTGGTGGCGAATTTGTCGTCATAGCGCTGCATCAGTTCGGGCAATTGCCCCACGATCCGCACCTGCCCCAGCACGGCTTCAAGCGGATGACCTTCGAACAATACGCTGTTGGCCCAGAGGATCGTCGCGCCTGCATCTATCGCAGCGGCGATGCCTTCGGCCGTATCGGGGAAGACCCAATCGAGCGGCCGGGCCGGATCGGGATCGGTCACCGGGGTCAAAACCTCATGCGCCCGCCCGCGCAGCACGAAGCCGATATCCGCGCCGCCATCGGAATAGCCGCCGGGCTTGGCATCCTTGCGCAGGCCGTCGATCACTGGCGGCGGCAACGCCTGATAGAGGATGGCAATCACGTCCTGCTGCGTCATGTCGTCTCAATCCCGATCAACGAAAAGGGGGCCAGCCCTGCGGCTCGCCCCCTCCTCAAACTTCTGCCTTGCAACGCAATGCCTTAATAGACGCGCGCCTTGGGCTTCACATATTCGGCTTCGTCGGTCATCGTATAGTCGTGGACCGGACGATAATCGAGCGTCACCTTGCCGCCCGAACCGCCCCAGCCTTCAAACCAGCTGACCGTGTGCTTCATCCAGTTTTCGTCGTCGCGGTCCGGGAAATCCTCATGCGCATGGGCGCCGCGCGATTCCTTGCGCGCATCGGCGCTTTCGATCGTGCAGATCGCCTGGCTGACCAGATTGTCCAGTTCCAGCGTTTCGATGAGGTCGGTGTTCCAGATCAGCGAACGGTCGGTAACCTTGACGTCCTGCAACCGCTTGTTGACCGCCTGCATCTGCGTGACGCCTTCCGACAACAGCGCGCTGTCGCGGAACACGGCGGCATGCTTCTGCATGGTCCGCTGCATGTCCATGCGGATGTCCGCCGTCGGCGTCGAACCCTTGGCATTGCGATAATGGTCCAGGCGACCCAGCGCCAGATCGGCGGCATCGGCCGGCAGCGCCTTGTGCGGCGCGTTGGGCTTCAGATTGTCCTTGAGGAACAGGCCGGTCGCGCGGCCGAACACCACAAGGTCGATCAGCGAGTTGGAACCGAGGCGGTTCGCGCCATGCACCGACACGCAGGCCGCTTCGCCGACCGCGAACAGGCCCTTGACGATGACTTCCGGATCGTCGCCAACCTTGGTCACGACCTGGCCATGATAGTTACAGGGGATGCCGCCCATATTGTAATGGACGGTCGGCGTCACGGGGAGCGGCTGGCGGGTCAGGTCGACGCCCGCGAAAATCTTGCCGCTTTCGGTGATGCCCGGCAGGCGTTCGGCCAGCACCTTGGGATCGATATGGTCGAGGTGCAGGAAGATATGATCCTTATGCTCGCCCACGCCGCGCCCTTCGCGCATTTCCATCGCCATCGAGCGCGACACGACGTCGCGCGACGCCAGATCCTTGGCCGAAGGGGCATAGCGTTCCATGAAACGCTCGCCTTCGCTATTGGTGAGGTAGCCGCCCTCGCCCCGCGCGCCTTCGGTGATCAGCACGCCCGCGCCGTAGATGCCGGTCGGGTGGAACTGCACGAACTCCAGATCCTGAAGCGGAAGCCCTGCGCGCAGCACCATGCCGCCACCGTCGCCGGTGCAGCTATGCGCCGAGGTGGCCGAGAAGTATGCGCGGCCATAGCCACCCGTCGCCAGCACGACCGCATGGCTGCGGAAGCGGTGGATGCTGCCATCTTCCATGCAGATGGCGATGACGCCACGGCATTCGCCATTTTCCATGATCAGGTCGATGGCGAAATATTCGATGTAGAAGTCCGCGTCGTACTTCAGCGACTGCTGATAGAGCGCGTGCAGCATGGCGTGGCCGGTACGGTCGGCCGCCGCGCAGGTGCGCTGCACCGGCGGGCCGGCGCCCATATTCTGCATGTGGCCGCCGAAGGGACGCTGGTAGATGGTCCCATTCTCGTTACGGCTGAACGGCACGCCGGCATGTTCCAGCTCGATCACGGCCGCCGGCGCTTCACGCACCATATATTCGATCGCGTCCTGGTCGCCCAGCCAGTCCGACCCCTTGACGGTGTCGTACATGTGCCAGGTCCAGTGGTCGGGGCTGTTGTTGCCCAGCGACGCGGCGATGCCGCCCTGTGCCGCCACGGTGTGGCTGCGGGTCGGGAACAGCTTGGTGATGCAGGCGGTCTTGAGGCCCGCTTCGGCGCTGCCCATGGTCGCGCGCAGGCCGGAGCCGCCAGCGCCCACGACGACGGTGTCGTAGGTATGGTCGATGATCTTATAGGCTTCGGTCATGGCTTGACGACCCCAATGAAGGCGATCTTGGCGATCGCGAAGACGCCTGCGGCCGCGCCGCCAAAGGCATAGAAATTCAGCACGAGCATGGAGAAGAAGGCCAGTCCCTTGTCATGGACATAATCCTCCAGCATCACCTGCATGCCAAGGCGCAGGTGCATGAAGATGCTGACCACCATCAGCATCAGCGGCACTGCGACCAGCGGATTGTGAATCCAGCTGACGACGCTTTCATAATCCAGGCCGGGCAGGCTGATCAGGCTGAAGACCAGCCACAGGACCAGCAGCAGATTGCCGACGGCGGTATAGCGCTGCGCCAGCCAGTGATGCGCGCCATGCTTGGCGGAGCCGAGGCCGCGAACGCGACCGATGCCAGTACCGGTACCCATCAGAGCGCCTTTCCGAAGATATAGAGCCATACGAAGCCGGTCGTGAGCAGCGACAGGATGAAGGTCGCGATCGACCACATCTTGTTGTTCTTCAGCTCATAACCCGCGCCCATATCGAGCACGAAGTGGCGGAGGCCCGAGAAGAGATGCTGGAAGAAGAACCAGGAAAGGCCGATCATCACCAGATAGCCGATCGGTGAGGTCGCGCACTTCACGAAGGTCGCATAGGCCTCCGGACCGGTCGCAGCGGCCATCAGCCACCAGATAAGGCCGAGCGCGCCAGCGGTCGCCAGACCGTTGCCCGTCACGCGGTGCATGATGGAGACGGCCATGGCCGGCCCCCATTTCCAGATCGTCAAATGCGGCGAGAGCGGCCGGCTGTTGGAACGCGCCATGTCTACCCTAGTCCTTAGATACTTGTCCCTGAGTCCGCTCCCCTTAGGAGCGAAGCGCCACGAGGGCAAGAAGAGGAAGGCTACAGAAAGTTGCTGACGCTTTTCCAATCGCATCGGTCAGGCATAAGAAGTGATTAACCAACCCGCGCTAATGATCGAACGCGAACCGATCATGTCTTCAGCAAGGGCCGTCCCCGCATGCCGTCCAGTCTTTCCCCTGCCGCCATCACATCGGACTATATGGCGGATGTCGATCCCACCGGCGCGATCGCCAGCGCCGCGCGCGAAGTGGGCGAATTGATCGAGAAGGATCTGGGTAGCGTCGGCGCGACGTTCTTCGCCACCTATATGCGTGAAACCGGGCTTCAGGACCGGCTGAGTCGCACCATCATCGCCCGGATCGAGCAGGAAGCGGACGTATATGTGCGCGAAAAGCTGCTGCATTTCGCCGAAGGGCGCTGGGCGCAATCGGCCGCCGACTGCGTGCGCCATGCCCGCAAACATGATGTGTCGGTGCGGTCGGTGATGACCGCCGTGGCGGCCGCCAACGAGCGCGTGACCGATCTGATCTGGGAACGCTGCCATGATGACGGCGCCCGCTGTCGCAAGCTGCTGAGCATGATGTTGCAGATCGCGATGATCGATTCGGGCTTCATGAGCAACGTCCTGTCATCCGACCAGGCCGAAACGCAGCGCGCCGAACGGCAGCGGTACGGCACCTTGTTCGAACAGAGAATCGTGGGCGAGATCGACGGCGCATCGAAGCTGGGCGAATCGCTGCGCGAACAGGCCAAGGATGCGTCGGCCGCCACCCGCGGCATGCTGGGCAAGGCGTCCGAAGTCGCCGCCGCCGCCGAACAATCCGCGCTTGCCATGCGCGAAGCCGCCCGCACGTCCGCCGGCCTGATCCGCGCGATCGAGGACGCCCGCACAGAGGTCGAAAGTTCCGCCGAAGTCGCGCGTCGTGCATCGACCCAGTCGGGCGACGCCGTCGCCATGTCGGCCACCCTGTCCGAACATGCCAAGTCGATCGAATCGATTCTGGGCCTGATCCGCGACATTGCGGGACAGACCAATTTGCTGGCGCTCAATGCCACGATCGAAGCGGCGCGTGCCGGCGATGCCGGTCGCGGCTTCGCCGTCGTCGCGCAGGAAGTGAAGAGCCTGGCGAACCAGACCGCCCGGGCCACCGACGAAATCGCCAGCAAGATTGCCGATATTCAGGCATCGACTCGTCAGTCGGTCGAAACCAACGAGCGCATCCGCGACACGGTGGGTGAAGTACAGGCCAGCGCCGAACGGATCCGTCATGCCATGGATGCGCAGGCGCAGACCGTCACCATGATCACCGCCGCCGTGGACGAAACCGCACTGGCGGCCGATTCGATGTCCACCACCATTTCGGCCATCCGCCAGGATACCGAGGTCGTGGCGTCGGAAATCGACCAGCTGGAACGCGGCTTCGTCAGCGTCGAGGGCAAGCTCGCCAGCCTGCGCCATGCCTCGTCCGACTTCGGGCGGCAGGTGGCGTAAAGCTTCCCCTGCCCCCGCCGCTGGTCTAAAGGCGGCGGGATGAACGAAGTCGCAAACGCAGCCCAAAGCTGGAAAGTCACCCTGCCCTGCACCCGCGCCGAAGCGGAGGCGCTGGACGGCGACATTGCGGCCTTCGCCATCATGGACCGGCCACCAGTGCTGATGACCAGCGAAGCCGCCCCCGATGACGACAATAAATGGCAGCTGGACGCCTATTTCGAGGGCAAGCCCAGCCCGGCCGCGATCAAGCTGCTCAAGACGTTCGTGCCAAGCGCTGCGCGGGTCAAACCGATCGTCGAAGCGCTGCCCGACGAAGATTGGGTGACGCTGAGCCAACAGGGGCTGGAGCCGGTGACGGCCGGCCGCTTCCATGTCCGCAACATCGCCACCGACCCCGAACTGCCCGGCCACGTCAATCTGCTGATCGAGGCGGGCCGCGCCTTTGGTACGGGCCAGCATGAAACAACCGCCGGCTGCCTTGCCATGCTCGACCGGATGCGCCGGGTGGGCATGCGTTTTCGCCATGTCGCCGATATCGGCACGGGCACCGGGCTGCTCGCCTTCGCCGCGCTGCACCTGTGGCCGCGCGCCCATGCGATCGCATCGGATATCGACGCGGTCGCGGTGGAGATCAGCGCCGACAATGCGCGGACCAACGGCGTGAAGCTGGGCGATGGAGCGGGGCGGCTGGCGCTGGTGACGGCGGCCGGCGGCAATCATCCCGCTTTGATCGGCCGGGCGCCCTACGACCTGCTGATCGCCAACATATTGGCCGGGCCGTTGATCGAACTGGCGCCTGCGCTCTGCGCCTTGGTGGAAGAAGGCGGCAGCATCGTGCTCGCAGGCCTGCTCAACGAACAGGCCGATGCGGTGATCGCCGCCTATCGCGCGCAGGGCATGCGTCTGGCCGAGCGCAGCGACCGGGGCGACTGGCCGACATTGCACCTGCGCAAGCGGCCCGTCATCGGCTGGAAACGCCCCAAGCGTATCGACAGCGCCGCACGCGGCGAAGCCCCCGGTTTCGGCAGCATCTGAAGGAATAGCGCATGAGCATCACCCGCACCGTCATCGTCCAGGATATGGCCGGCGAACCGTTCGAGCATGTCGTGGTGGCCGCCAGCGCCGCTGGCGCGCGTCCCGGCATCCTGCTCTTCCCCAATGTGCTGGGGACGAAGGAAGCAGACTTCGCTTATGCGGAAAAGGTCGCGGCGCTGGGCTATACGGTGCTGGTCGCTGACATGTTCGGTCAGGGTAAGCGCACGACGCGTGCGGACGCCGATCCGGCGCTCTACATGAACGCATTGAACGCCGACCGCGCGCTGTTGCGCGACCGGGTGAACGGCGCCCATAGCCTGCTCAAGGGGCTGGAGACGGTGGACGCGACACGGACGGCGGCGATCGGCTTCTGTTTCGGCGGCAAATGCGTGCTGGATCTGGCGCGCTCTGGCGCAGACATCGCCGGCGGCGTCAGCTTCCACGGAGTCTATGAAGCCCCGCCCTTCGCCAATGCCAAGATTACGTCAAAGCTACTCATCTGCCATGGCTGGGACGATCCGATCGCGCCGCCGGAAGCCACGGTCGGGCTGGCGAAGGAACTGACCGAGGCCGGTTGCGACTGGCAGATCCATGCCTATGGCCATACCGGCCACGCCTTCACCGACGAAGCGGTCAACATGCCGGAAAAGGGGCTGGCCTACAGCCCGGATGCCGACCGCCGCAGCTTCCGCGCGATGACGAATTTTCTGGGCGATCTGTTCGGGTAACGCGAACGCGGATAGATGGGTCAGCGCGTGGGAATACGCCGCGCGCTGGCGAGATGATGGGCATGGGTGATCGCCACGGCGAGCGCATCCGAAGCGTCCGGCCCCGCGATCTTCGCGCCGGGCAGCAAGCGCTGCACCATGGCATGCACCTGATCCTTCGACGCATTGCCGACACCGACGACCGATTTCTTGACGAGGCGGGCGGCATATTCGCCGACCTCCATGCCCGATCGCGATGCATTGAGCAGGATCACCCCGCGCGCCTGCCCCAGCTTCAGCGTCGATTGCGGGTTTACATTGACGAACACCTCCTCGACCGCCGCGCCATCGGGCTTATGCTCAAGGATGAGGTCGGTTAGCGCCAGATCGAGCGCCAGCAGCCGCGTCGCCAGCGACATGGTGCTGTCGGTCTTGATCTGGCCATTGCCGATATGGGTCAACCGATTGCCATCCGCGGCAATCAGGCCCCAGCCGGTCGTGCCAAGTCCAGGGTCAAGGCCAAGAAGGATCATGATTGCTCTTTATCTAGCCCCTCCCCTTCAGGGGAGGGGTTGGGGTGGGGCCAGCGATCCGGCAGTGATGCAAGCCGTGCGACGATCGACGCCAGAACGCCATCTATATTTTCAGCCACGTCCCGATTGCAGATGTGCAGAACGGTAATGCCCATCCCGATCAACTCTGCATCTCTGACTGCGATTTCGTCCGCATCATGCGTATCACCGTCTACCTCCAGCGCAAACGTCTTGGCGGGGCAAAAGAAATCGATGATGCGATTTGCGATCACATGCTGGCGGCGAAATTTGAAGCCGAGCTGCTACCGGGAAAGGTGACGCCAAAGAATCACCTCAAATGGCGTGGCGTCGTGACGCATGGACGCCGCATTTTTAAGCAATCGCGGGTTTTGCGCCATTCCCCACCCCAACCCCTCCCCTGAAGGGGAGGGGCTATTTCGGGCTTTTTAGCCCAATTTCTCCATCACTTCGTCCGAGACTTCGTAATTGCCCCAGACGGTCTGGACGTCGTCATCATCTTCCAGCGTGTCGACCAGCTTCATCAGCGTGGCGGCGTTGCTTTCGTCAACGTCGACGGTGGTGGTCGGCTTCCAGGCCAGCTTCGCGCCGTCGGCGGCGCCCAGCGTGGCTTCCAGCGCCTTGGCGACTTCGTGGAGCGCGTCCATCGCGGTCCAGATTTCATGCTCGTCCTCATTGGACGACACGTCCTCCGCGCCGGCTTCCAGCGCCGCTTCGAAGATCGCTTCGGCGTCCCCAGCGCTGGCGGGATAAGTGATCAGGCCAAGGCGATCGAAGCCATGGCTCACCGCGCCCGACGCGCCCAGATTGCCGCCATTCTTGGAGAAGGCGGTGCGCACGTTGGTCGCGGTGCGGTTGCGATTGTCGGTCAGCGCTTCGACGATGATGGCGGTGCCGCCGGGGCCATAGCCCTCATAGCGAACTTCTTCGTAATTTTCGGTGTCGCCCTTGCTCGCCTTGTCGATGGCGCGCTGGATATTGTCCTTGGGCATGGACTGCGCCTTGGCCGCGTTGACCGCCAGGCGCAGGCGCGGGTTCATGTCCACATCGGGCATGCCCATCTTGGCCGCGACGGTGATTTCGCGGCTCAGCTTGGAGAACATCGAGGAGCGCTTCTTGTCCTGCGCGCCCTTGCGATGCATGATATTCTTGAATTTGGAATGGCCTGCCATGGTCCTGAATTCTTATCTGCCGTTGAAATAGGATGGGCGCCCTTACACCAGCGGCCGCCCAAAGGGCAACCGCCAGAGCAAGTCAGCCGTCAATCGCTGGCCTTTTACAGGATCAATAGAGGATCGCGGTGCCCGAAGCCGACACCATCAGCATCGACCCGTTGGAGCCGATCACTTCATAGTCCAGGTCCACGCCGACGACGGCATTGGCGCCCAGGCTCGCCGCGCGCGTACGCATTTCGGCGATCGCCTGCTCGCGGGCACGCTGAAGCACATCCTCATAGGCGCCCGATCGCCCGCCCACGATATCGCGGACGCTGGCGAACAGGTCGCGAAACAGGTTGGCACCCACGATCACCTCACCGGTGACGATGCCGAGATACTCCTTCGCGGGCCTCCCCTCCAGACGGCTGGTGGTGCTGACGATAATCTCGGCCATGGGCGCTTCTCCTTTGACGAGGAATCCGGCCTCCGCCGGATTGCCGCACCGGCCCTCTCCCCCACCCAGCCACCCATATGATACTACCGTTGCGTGGCCGGGTGGGGGAGAGGGCCGGTACAGTTCAAAGATACGCGTGAGCGTATCTTACAAAGCGTATCTTACAAACAGCGCCTTATTCCATGCCCAGCGCGGAAAGATAAGTCTGGAGGATCGCTTCCATTTCCTGCCGGTCATGCGGCTGCATCTTACGCAGGCGAATGATCTGACGCATGATCTTGGCGTCGTAACCGGTCGCCTTGGCTTCAAGATAGACGTCCTTGATATCGTCGCCGATGCCCTTCTTTTCCTCTTCCAGGCGCTCGATGCGCTCGATGAGAAGACGTAGCTGGTCGGCTGCGACGTTGCCCTCGCTCATGGGAATCTCCGTTCGTTGTGAAAATGTGAATCAGGTTGGCGGACGCCTCTAATGATTGTCCGCGTTCTTCGCCACACTCTCCTGCATCTTTGCGATCTGCTGAGGCGTGGCTTCGCCCTGATGCTGCGCTTTCCATTGCGCAAAAGGCATGCCGTGGATGATTTCGCGTGCCTGATCCCGCGTCAGATCGCCGTCCGCTTCCGCAATCCAGTCGGCCAGGCAGTTGCGGCAAAAGCCCGCCAATCCCATCAGATCGATATTCTCCACATCGGTGCGATGCTGCAAATGCGCGACCAGACGGCGGAAGGCGGTTGCAGCAACGGCATCTGTGACTATGGTATCGGACATCGGCGCGAGAGACCCTTTCGCTGAAAACTACATCATCCTGTCGTGCAGCATGGATAACGCATAACCTCGCCCCGGCAAACCGGGAGCGATCATGACGCTCAGGAGACGATATGACGACACTACCGCCCCGCTCTCGCAAGGTTCGCATCCTGGCGACCCTTGGTCCCGCGAGCGATACGCCCGAGATGATCCGGGCGCTGTTCGTCGCCGGGGCCGACGCCTTCCGCATCAATATGAGCCATGGCGCGCATGAGGATCATGCCGCGCGCATCGCAATCATCCGCGATCTGGAAAAGGAATTCCATCGGCCGACAACGATCCTGGGCGACCTTCAGGGACCAAAGCTGCGCGTGGGCACGTTCGAAAAGGGCCTGGCCATATTGGAAACCGGCGCGCCCTTCATCCTGGACCAGGACGAAACGCCGGGCGACGCGCGCCGCGTCAACCTGCCCCACCCCGAAATCTACGCCGCGCTGGTGCCCGAAACGCGCCTGTTGCTGGACGATGGCAAGCTGGTGC
This sequence comes from Sphingobium limneticum, assembly GCF_008710165.1. Lineage (NCBI taxonomy): Bacteria > Pseudomonadati > Pseudomonadota > Alphaproteobacteria > Sphingomonadales > Sphingobiaceae > Sphingobium > Sphingobium limneticum. Next base: position 115,016 of record NZ_VYQA01000006.1, read on the forward strand.
TGCGGGTCAAGACGATCGGTGAGAATCGCATCGACACCATCGTCGAGGTCGGCGGCACCCTGTCCAATCGCAAGGGCGTGAACGTGCCCGACGTGGTCGTGCCGGTGCCGGCGCTGACCGACAAGGACCGACGCGACCTCAGCTTCGCGATCGAACAGGGGTGCGACTGGATCGCGCTCAGCTTCGTGCAGCGGCCCGAGGATCTGGCCGAAGCGCGCAAGCTGATGGGTGGCTATGGCGCGCTGATGGCGAAGATCGAAAAGCCATCGGCCGTGCAACGGCTGGAAGAGATTATCGAACTGGCCGACGGCGTGATGGTCGCGCGCGGCGATCTGGGCGTCGAACTGCCGCCGCAGGCCGTGCCGCCGCTGCAAAAGCAGATCGTCGCCACCGCGCGGCGCATGGGCCGACCGGTGGTGGTCGCGACCCAGATGCTCGAATCGATGATCAAGTCGCCCTCCCCGACTCGCGCCGAAGTCTCGGACGTCGCCACCGCGGTCTATGACGGCGCGGACGCCATCATGCTGTCGGCGGAAACGGCGGCGGGCGACTGGCCGGTCGAGGCGGTCGCGATGATGGACAGCATCGCACACAGCGTCGAGCGCGATCCCGGCTATTTCGGCCGGCTCCACTATACCGAAACGCGCCCGGACCCGACCACCGCCGACGCGCTGGCCGAAAGCGCCGGCAATATCGTCGATGTCGTGGGCGCCAGCGCCATCACCTGCTTCACCTCGTCGGGCAGCACGGTGCGCCGCGTGGCGCGTGAACGGCCCTCAGCCCCGATCCTGGCGCTGACGCCGCGATCGGACACGGCGCGCAAGCTGGGCTTGACCTGGGGCGTGCATGCCATCCGCACCAAGGATATCGGCAATTTCGAAGAGATGATCGGCAAGGCCCGGCGCATGGCGTTGCGCCATGGCATGGCCGAAAAGGGCGGCAAGATCGTCGTGCTGGCCGGCGTCCCCTTCGGCACGCCTGGGTCGACCAACGTGCTGCACGTCGCAGCGGTGCGCGGCGACGAACTCAAAGGCCGCGACGAAGGCTGAACAAACTGGGGGAGAGGCGCGTGCCTCCCCCATCCTGCCGTCTGGCTCGAACGAAGAATAAGGGAAGGCGATTCGCGCGAATCGCCTTCCGAACCGCGCACAGACGAACGCAGAAAAGCGCCCGATCCACGACCGGGCGCTTTTCTGCGTTACAAGACCTGCACCCGAAGGGGCAGCGCCTGCTTTTAGCCCTGGCGGGCCTTGAAGCGACGGTTGGTCTTGTTGATGACGTAGGTACGGCCGCGACGACGGATCACGCGGTTGTCCCGGTGGCGTCCCTTGAGCGACTTGAGCGAGTTGCGGATCTTCATGGCTAGGCCCTTGATGGAATCTGAATTTGTTCGAAAATCGAAGCGCAGCCCCTATGGGTGAGACGGACCAAAGTCAAGGGCGGCAGCCGCTCTTTTGACTCTGTTCATCCTCCATGCAGCAAGTTCATGGCTTCACGCGTTGGAGGGGATTATGGCCCCCACACCGTCTATAGCACGACATAATAGCCGAATGCCCGTTGGAGTTGAACCCATGTCGAAGCGCCTTCTTTTCCTCGCCGCCATCGCCCTTCCCTTCGGCGCGTGCGCGACGGCCGCCCCGCGCGTGGAAGTGACGCGATTCCATATGGGCAATCCTGCCCGGTCCGGCACTGTCGCGGTCGAGGAAATGCCCGGCAATCCGGACATCAGCCTGGAATTTCGCACTTATGCCGGCGCGGTATCGCAGGAATTCCAGCGAGTCGGTTTCAGCGCCACCGGCGACGGGGCGCAGAGCGACTATGTCGCGCTGGTCAGCTTCAGCCGCACCTTTCGCCCGTCCGGCCCCGATCGCAGCAGCGATCGGCCGGTCAGCGTGGGCATGGGCGGCGGCATCGGCTCGGGCGGTGGCCGTCGTGGCGGCACGTTCGGAGGTCTGGGCCTTGGCGTCGGCATCAACCTGTCGGGCAAGCCCAAGGATATCGTGACGACCGAACTGCACATCCAGCTGCGCCGCCGGTCCGATTCGACTGCGATCTGGGAAGGGCGCGCCTCGACTCAGGCGAAGCAGGGTTCGGCCGCCGCTCAACCCGCTGCCGCCGCGCAGAAACTCGCCGCAGCGCTGATCGGGGGCTATCCCGGTGAATCGGGGCGCACTATAATGGTCAAATGACCATCAGCATCTCCAGCGGCTTTGACAGCGGCAATATTCGCACCCTCTCCATCACCGAGTCTCCCGCCGGCGTCCGCGCCGAGCTGGAGATCGTGACGGATCATCAGAGCGACTTCTACCAATGGTTCCATTTCCGCCTTGCCAATGCGGCCGGTCGCGCGGTGGAACTGGCCATCGTCAATTGTGGCCAGTCGGCCTATCCCGATGGCTGGGCCGGCTATAGCGCCCGTATCAGCGAAGATCGCGAAAATTGGCTGCTGGCCGACACCAGCTATGCCGATGGCACGCTGACCATCCGGCTGGAGCCGGACAGCAATGCCGTGTGGATCGCCTATTTCGCGCCCTATTCGATGGAGCGCCATCACGACCTGATCGCCTGGGCCGCCAGCCAGCCGGGCGTCGAGCATCGCGAACTGGGTCTGACGCTGGACGGCCAGCCGCTCGACAAGCTCACCATCGGCGAAGGCCCCAAGCAGGTGTGGCTCTACGCCCGCCAGCATCCCGGCGAATCGATGGCGGAATGGTGGATGGAAGGCGCGCTGGAGCGGCTGGCCGACGAGGAAGACGCCGTCGCCCGCCTGCTGCGCCAGAAAGCGACGATCCACCTCGTGCCCAACATGAACCCGGACGGCAGCCGTCGCGGCCATCTGCGCACCAATGCGGTGGGCGTGAACCTCAATCGCGAATGGCATGAGCCGACCGCCGAGCGTAGCCCCGAAGTGCTGCTGGTCCGCAATGCGATGGACGAAAGCGGCGTCGATTTCGCCATGGACGTGCATGGCGACGAAGCGATCCCCGCCGTCTTCATCGCAGGGTTCGAAGGCATTCCCTCGATCACTGACAAGCAGGTCCAGCTTTATCATCGCTATCGCGACACGCTGGCCGCGCGCACGCCCGATTTCCAGACGCGGCTCGGCTATCCGGTGGCGGGCGCTGGCAAAGCGAACCTGTCCATGTCCACCAATCAGGTGGCAGAGCGCTTCGGCGCGGTGGCGATGACTCTGGAAATGCCGTTCAAGGACAATGACGACCTGCCCGACGCCGACTTCGGCTGGTCCCCCGCCCGCTCCATCCAGCTGGGCAAGGATTGCCTGGCCGTGCTGGCGGAGATGATCGAAGATATTTGATTGTTCCCCGGCCTTCGCCGGGGAGCGACAAACTGAGCCTGACCTTTACTGCCAATCGAATGGCAGCGGGGCTTCTCGGAAGGCGAAGCGGTCGAGGTGATCCGCGACCACTTGCTTGAACTTCTCCACATCAACGTCAGCGTTCGGCTCGAGCGTCACCACCAGTGCCTCGGGCTGCGCAGCCATCCGGATCGGCCCCATGGGGAAAGCGATAACGCCCTGCTCGGGGCTGAAGTCCGTCTCGAACTTGTGACTCCAATGCTTGCACAGCTGCTGAAGATAGCGGCTGCCATTGGTGGTCGGCACGGTGGCGGTCAGGGTCATATTCAGAGCCTTTCGATCTTGGCGACGGCTTCGTCGATCAGGGCGGCGACGTCGAACATGGTCTGGTTATCCGCGCCTTCCTTTTCAAGGCGTTGCTGGATGGCGAAGCGCAAATTATGCATCGCGCGGCGGACCGGGCCGCCATCGACCCGCTCGGCCTTCTGCGCCATCGACGCCAGCCGCTCCAGCGCCAGGTCGAGCGCCGCCTTGCGCTCTGCGATCTGCGCACGACCCGCGTCGGTGATGGCGAAGCGTTTGCGGCTGCCCTCGCTCGGCTCTTCGACGATCAGGTCCATTTCGGACAACAAGGTCAGGGTCGGATAGACGACGCCGGGGCTGGGCGCATAGGCCTCACCCGACAGTGCCTCGATCGCGCGGATCAGTTCATAGCCATGGCGCGGTTCGTCGGCGATCAGCTTCAGCAGGATCAGCCGCAGCGTCTCATTGTCGAACAAGCGCCGACGACCGCCGCCACCGCCGCCGCGTCCACCGCGACCGCCACCGCGCGGACCGTCCTCACCAAAAGGATCGCCGCCGCCGAACGGGCCGCTATGGCCGCGGCCGAAACCACCGGGGAAAGCGAAGCGGTCATGGCCATGCAAACCGCGATGATGGCCGCCGTGGCGACCGTGAGAATTGTGGGGGTTACGCATCATTTGCTCTTTCATATATGTCATGATGCTTTGCGATATATCTTAAAAATCTCGCTCGTCAAGAGTTAAGATAGATCTTAATTGTATCAAGATATCTTAAAGTGTGGAAAAATCGATCGGCGCGTGCCGGTCCAGCGTGCGGCTCTGATCCTCCAGCGGATATTTGAGGCCACTGGCGCAGTTGAACAGCACCGCTCGCTCATCCCGCCCGATCAGGCCTTCGTCCAATGCACGCTGATAAGCTGCCAGCGTCGCGCCACCTTCGGGACAGAGCAGCAACCCGTCATCGCGCGCCACATCCCGCACCGCCGCCCCGATCGCCGCGTCGGACACCGCCAGCGCCGCCCCACCACCCCACCACTTTCCCGCACAGCCCGCAGGATCAGGAAATCGCCCACCGCCTTGGGCACGCGGATGCCCATGGCGATGGTCTGGGCATCCTCCCAACGCTCGGCAAATTCCACGCCCTGTTCGAACGCCCGGACCATCGGCGCGCAGCCTTCGGCCTGTACCGCAAACATCTTGGGACGCTTGGAGCCGATGAAACCGATCTTCTCCAGTTCGTCGAACGCCTTCCACATGCCGATCAGGCCGGTGCCGCCGCCAGTGGGGTAGAAGATCGCATCGGGTAGTTCCCAACCGAGCTGTTCGGCCAGTTCCAGCCCCATCGTCTTCTTGCCCTCGATCCGATAGGGTTCTTTCAGCGTCGAGAAGTCGAACCAGCCGCGTGCCTTGACGCCCTGCCCCACGATCGCGCCGCAATCGTCGATATAGCCGTTGACGCGATAGACGCGCGCGCCCTGCGCCGCGATTTCCCGCACGTTGATTTCGGGCGTGTCGGCGGGGCAGAAAATCACCGATTCCATACCCGCGACGGCAGCATAGGCGGCCAGCGCCGCGCCGGCATTGCCGTTTGTGGGCATGGCGACCTGCGTCACACCCAGTTCCTTCGCCATGGACACGGCCATGACAAGTCCGCGCGCCTTGAAAGAGGCGGTCGGCAGCCGCCCTTCATCCTTGGCCAGTAGATGCGCGCCACCCAGCCGCTTGGCCGTGCGCGGCAGCGGAATGAGCGGCGTCGCATTCTCGCCAAGGCTCACGATATTGGCCGTCTGCCGCACCGGCAGCAATTCGCGCCAGCGCCAAAGGTCCATCGGCCGCTCTGCCAGCGCGTCCTTGGTCAGCGTCGCGCGCACGCCGTCCAGATCATAGCGCACCAGCAACGGCTTCCCCGCCGCCGACAGCCCATGCAGCTTGTCCGCCTCATAGCGCTCGCCGGTCAGCGAACATTCGAGATGGGTGACGAAGGTCGGGCGGTCGGTGGTGAGGTTGAGGTCGTGAAACACAAGAATCTCCGTTCGGGCTGAGCCTGTCGAAGCCCCGCCCTTCTCTTTGAGAAAGTGGGGCCTTTCGGCAGGCTCAGGGCGAACGGGATATACAACCCGGTTGGTTAGTCCGGCTTCTTCGCCACGCTGACCATGGCGGGGCGCAGCAGGCGGTCCTTGATCATGTAGCCGGCCTGCATTTCGACCAGCACGGTGCCCGGCTCGGCATCGGCCGACGGGATTTCCATCACGGCCTGATGCTTGTTGGGGTCAAGCGGCTGGCCGACCGACTCCAGCTTGGTCACGCCATTGCGACCGAACACGCTGTCCAGTTCGCGGCCGGTGGCCTCCAGGCCCACGACCAGGCTCTTGAATTTCTCATCATCCCGCAATTCAGCCGGGATCGCGGCCAGCGCACGGCTCAGATTGTCGGCGACCGACAATATGTCGCGCGCGAACGCGGTCGACGCATAGGACCGCGCATCGGCCAGCTCCTTTTCCAGCCGGCGGCGCACATTCTGCGTGTCGGCGTGGGCGTAGAGAATATCCTGCTTCGCGGTGGCGAGTTCGGCCTCCAGCGCGACGATCTTCTCCGCTGCGGCGTCTCCGGCCGGTGCCGCATCCTCGGGCAGCGCGTCCACGACTTCGGTGTTTTCGATATTGTCTTTGTCTTCGCTCATCTCATCAATCTCGATAGCGTCTGTGCTGTGAAATCCACCATGGGGATCACCCGCGCATAGTTCAAGCGTGTGGGGCCGATCACGCCGACCACGCCGACGACCCGGCCGTCCGCGCCACGGTAGGGCGCGGCTATGACCGAAGAACCCGACAGGGAAAAGAGCTTGTTTTCCGAGCCGATGAAGATTTTGGTCGCGCTGCCGGCCAATGCGCCGCGCAGCAGGTCCAATATTTCCTGCTTGCCCTCCAGCTGCTCCAGCAATTGCCGCGCCCGTTCCAGGTCGGCGGCCGCGCCATCGTCCAGCAAATGCGACTGGCCGCGCACGATCAGCACCGGCCGATCGTCGGCATCATGCGACCAGATGGCGAGGCCCCGCGCCGCCAGATCCCGTGCGCTATTGTCGAGTGCGTGCCGCTCCGCCTCCATCTCCCGCGTCAGCGCCTCGCCCGCCTGCCGCAGCGTCAGGCCGCCGAACCGCGCCGACATGAAATTGGCTGCTTCGTTGAGCGCGATCGGGCTGACGCCTTCGGGCAGGTCCAGCACGCGATTTTCGACCGACCCGTCCTGCCCCACCAAAACGGCAAGCGCCTGACGCGCATTCAACGGTACGAAACCGAACTGGCGCAGCACCGGCTCGCGCTTGGGCACCATGACGATGCCGGCACAGGCCGAAAGGCCCGACAGCGTTGCCGTGGCGGCGGACAGCGCTTCCTCGATCGGCCCGCTTTCGGATATGCCCGCCTCGATCGCGCGGCGCTCCTCGGCCGACGGCTCGGCCGCCTGCATCATGCCGTCGACGAACAGCCGCAGCCCCGTCTCGGTCGGCATGCGCCCGGCGGACGTATGCGGCGCGGCGAGCAGGCCCAGCTCCTCCAGATCCTGCATGACGTTGCGGATGGAGGCGGGCGACAGGCTGAGCGAGGCCATCTTGCTGATGGTGCGCGACCCCACCGGCATGCCCGTGCCCAGATAGCTTTCCACCACCAGGCGAAAGACATCGCGCGCGCGATCGTTCAGTTCGGATATGGGGGTGATCGACATGCTGTCTATCTAGGCAGGTCGGTGCGCGCGCTCAAGGCGTCACCGCCTTGGGATTGAGCATATGCTGCACGTCCAATATCTTGGGCACGGACGCGATCGCCACGCGCAGCTTGCCATGGCGCGGGTCCATGCAGCCCGACTGGAAATCCAGCCGCGTCGGCTGCTGCCCCGGCCGGCTCCATTCCACGCTATAGCTGGGCATATCCGTGGCGAAGCGGGTGCAGCTTTTCTGGTCGATCTTTTGCGTGGTGCCCGTCGCCGGGCGATGCGGCGCCAGCGTCGCCAGCAGCTTGCGATATTGCACCCGGCTGATGGTGAAGCGCGTCGGCCCCGGCACAGATGTGAAGCGTTCCGGCGTCAACAGGCCCGCGCCATCGGGCGACACCTGCACCGTATAGGCCGGGCATGCCCCGAAGCAGCGCCCCGCCGTAAAGCGGATCACGTCGCCCGGCGCCTTGGGCGGCTCCAGCCCTTCCTGCTCCGCCATGCATCCCGTCAATGCCAACAGCCCGGCTGCGACCCAGATTTTTATCGTCATAACCCTTCATATCGTCCAAATTGCGGTCTGGACACTGGCAACTCGTCCCATCGACCGCTAAGCGGCGCTTTAAGTGCGCCGTTGGGCGCATTGGCGGCGCCTGTCGCCTCTCAAACGCTTCGGAGTAGAAATTATGCGTCCTTCCGGCCGCGCGCCCGACCAGATGCGCGATATCACCATGGAACCCGGCTTCACCATCCACGCGGAAGGGTCTTGCTTGATCAGCTTCGGCGATACGCGCGTGCTCTGCACCGCCTCGATCGAAGAAAAGGTGCCCCCCTTCCTGCGCGGCAAGGGGTCGGGCTGGGTCACGGCCGAATATGGCATGCTGCCCCGCGCTACCCACACCCGCGGCAGCCGTGAAGCGGCCAAGGGCAAGCAGTCGGGCCGTACCCAGGAAATCCAGCGCCTGATCGGCCGCTCGCTGCGCACGGTCGTGGACTTGAAGAAGCTGGGCGAGCGCCAGATCGTGGTCGATTGCGACGTGATCCAGGCCGATGGCGGCACGCGTACGGCGGCCATTTCCGGCAGCTGGGTCGCGCTGCGCATCGCAGTGGACAAGCTGCTCGCCTCGGGTGCCCTTACCGAAGACCCGATCATTCAGAAGGTCGCGGCGATCAGCTGCGGTATCTATAACGGCACCCCAGTCCTCGACCTCGACTATGCCGAAGACAGCAATGCCGAAACCGACGCCAACCTGATCCTGACCGGTGACGGCAAGTTCGCCGAAGTGCAGGCGACGGCTGAAGGCGCGGCCTATGACGAGGAAGAGCTGCTCCGCCTGCTCCGCCTCGCCCGCATCGGTTGCGCGAAAATCTTCGCGGCACAGGATGTGGCGACCGGGCGTTAAGCAATTGCCGTCACCCCGGGCTTGAGCCGGGGTCTCGCTTTCCTTTGACTGGCTCGAAGAACAAGCGAGATCCCGGCTCAAGGCCGGGGTGACGAGATTAAGAAGGCAAGGGTAGACAATGAGTGACGATTTCGGACAGGAACAGGCGATCCGCAAGCTGAAGCCGGGCAGACTGGTGATCGCCAGCCACAATCCCGGCAAGGTACGCGAAATCGCCGCCTTGCTCGGCCCCTATGGGATCGAGCCTATTTCCGCCGCGTCGCTCGACCTGCCCGAACCGGAAGAAACCGGCACCACCTTCATCGCCAATGCGGAATTGAAGGCGATGCAGGCGGCCGACCTCTCCGGCCTGCCCGCCCTTGCCGACGATAGCGGCCTGTGCGTCGAAGCACTGGGCGGCGATCCCGGCCTGTTTTCGGCACGCTGGGCCGGCCCCACCAAGGATTTCGGCATGGCGATGCAGCTGGTATGGGACGGCGTGCAGGCCAAGGGGCCGGACGCCAGCCACAGCGCCCATTTCGTCTGCGCCCTCGCCCTCGCCTGGCCCGACGGCCATGTCGAGGCGTTCGAGGGGCGGATCGACGGCACATTGGTCTGGCCTCCGCGTGGCCAGAATGGCTTCGGCTATGATGCGATGTTCCAGCCGCTGGACCACGCCATCAGCTTCGGTGAGATGGACCCGGACGCCAAACATGCCATGAGCCACCGCGCCAAGGCCTTCGAGCAACTGGTCGCGGCGGTCATTTAAGAAGGCGGGATAACGTCCTGCCGGATCGTCATCGCGAGCGTAGCGAAGCAATCCATAGTCGCGCCAGTGGATTGCTTCGCTACGCTCGCAATGACGGCGCGGATCAATCCCAACCCGCGGGCACCGCCTTCAGCTTCGCCTGGCCGATATGCCAGCGCAGCTGGGCGGGCGTGGCGCCGTCCACATCGTTGACGCGCCGCACCACATAATCGCCGACGAAGCGCTGGCGCGTCCCGTCCAGCAGCTGCGAATCGACCGTCACCGGCACCGTCTGGTAAATCGAACCCGCGCCACCATCGCCCGGCGCCAGCTTGCTGCCGATCGTCACCCGCGTCGACCGGGTGCCGGCAAAGCCCGCCTGAAACTTGTCCAATGTCTGGTTGGGCGGACCATCCTCCCCCCATTGTGCCCAGGCCGTGGCATAGTCGCGGGCGTTGATGGCCGAATAATAACGCTGCACCACCGCGACCGCCGCCGCCATGCTCTTGGGCGCGGGATCGCATCCCTGCATCGGTTCGCCCTTGCCATCGAACAGGGCGCAGCTGCGGGCAATCTCATCCTCGATCATGGCGCAGCTGTTGGCGGCATTGCAGGGTGGCCGGGTGGCGGGCGAAACATTGCGGCAGACGGCGACCCGCTTGGCTGCTGCTGCGGCCCCGATATCGGCGGCACAGGACAACGGTTCTGCGTCTTGGGCAACGGGTGCGGGCATCGGGCTTTGTGCGGCACCCGCATTGACCGGCGATGGGGCCACCGGTGCAGCGTCATTGGCGCTGGCTACCGCGTCCGCCTTATGCTCCGGCTGCGACGGCCCGCCACAGGCGCCGAGCGCCAACAGCGCACAGCCCGAGATCATCCATGACAGTGCTGCGTGGCGCATCCTCTTCTCCTCTGGCGGCTTCATCTGCTCAATGCCCACCACCAGGAGAAATATCCATCGCCGCCTTACGGACCGACGCTGGCGACCTGCGTTTGCGCCATCGGTGCTGCATCATCCGCGTCCAGCGGACCCTTGCCAAAGGCGTTGCCGGCCGGGAAGTATCGGCAGACCAGATAGTCCGCATTCGCCCCCTCGCCCAGCGCGCAGCCGACCTTGCGCGTCCCGCGCCAGATCATCTGGGTATAATGGCCGACATCCTGCCAGCGCCCGGTGGCGCTCATGTCGGGCAGCTTGCCCGCGATCCGGGTCAGCCGCTTTTCCTCCAGAAACGATCCGACCATCGCCCCATAGCCGTAGAGGCGGCGCGGGCCCATCCACAGATTTTCGCCGCTGGGGATGGCGCGGCCGGTGCGGGGCGAATGGCGGAACAGGCCGCTACGCGCCATATCGTCGGCATAGCGGGCGGCATCGGCCGCCAGCGCATCGTCCCAGTCCAGCAGCGGCAGGCCGAGCGAGGCACGCTCCTCATTATGCGCGTCGAGCATGACCGACCGCAGCAACGCGGTCCCGCGCGGCGCTTCTTCCATGCCATAATAAGCAGCGGGCATGACCGTGCCGGTGGCGAGTGGCGCGACCAGTGCTGCACCATCCGACGCCGCCTGCGCACCCGTCCCACAGAGCATGATCGCCACCCATAGCGAAGCGCGCAAAAATTCTTTAGGGCTGCCCCCAGCCATGTCGTCTCTTAACCCCCAAATCGCAACGGTCCCAGACCATGTCCGCGCCGACGCTCAAGCCTTATATATCCATTGGCCCTTTTGCGTTTCCAAATGTCCCTACTGCGATTTTAACAGTCATGTCCGCGACGGCGTGGATATTCCGGCATGGGAGGCCGCGCTGCTGGCCGACATGGCGCATGAGGCGGCGCTGACACCAGGCCGTCCACTCTCCTCCATCTTCTTTGGCGGCGGCACCCCCTCGCTGATGCCGCCCGCGCTGGTCGAAACGCTGATCGGCGCGGCGGAGCGCCATTGGGGCTTCACCCCGGACATAGAGATCACGCTGGAGGCCAATCCCAATTCGGTCGAGGCGGCGCGCTTTGCGGATCTGGCCGGCGCCGGGGTCAACCGCACCTCGCTCGGCCTTCAGGCGCTCGACAATCAGGCGCTCCATTTCCTCGGCCGCGCCCATGACGTGACGGAGGGGCTGGCCGCGCTCGACACGGCGCAGCGCGTGTTCGATCGGGTGAGCTTCGACCTGATCTACGCCCGTCCCGACCAGAGCGAAGCGGATTGGGAAGCGGAACTGGGGCGCGCCCTCTCCTTCGGCACCGGGCATCTGTCGCTCTATCAGTTGACGATCGAGCCGGGCACGCGCTTTGCCACTTTGGTGGCGCAGAACAAGCTGACGCCCGCCGATCCCGATCATGGCGCCACGCTTTATGAACTGACGCAGGCGATGACCGGTGCGGCCGGCATTCCCGCTTATGAAATCAGCAACCATGCCCGGCCGGGGCAGGAAAGCCGCCATAACCTCGTCTACTGGCGCTATGGCGACTATGCCGGGATCGGGCCAGGCGCGCATGGGCGGCGTGGCGGCATGGCGACGCTGCGGCACAAGAAGCCGGAAAACTGGATGGGTGCCGTATCCCGCAACGGCCATGGCATTCAGAGCGAGGAGCCATTGGTGCCGGAGGACCGTGCCCGTGAGGCGTTGCTGATGGGATTGCGGCTGGGCGAAGGGGTGGATCTCGCCCGGATCGCCGCCCAGTCCGGAATCCGGGCGGACCGTCTGGTAGACGAACGGGCCATCGCCCAACTGACCGACCTTGGCCTCATCCGCCTGACCGGCGACCATTTGCAGGTGGCGCCGGCAGGGATGCTCCTGCTCGACGCCATCCTGCCCGAAGTTGTGGCGGTCTGAACAATCAGTTCCTGTTGCGATCCAGTGCTGCAATTTCATCGTCGATGTCGCGCAGAGCGTCAGCCTGATCCTTGGCGGGCATCCGGCTGTTGGCGATCTGGATACGTGCGTTCATCAACCCGCGCCGTGCCGCCAGCTTGCCCATGCGTTCAGCCCGCGCACCTTCACGTTCGGCCAGTGCGGCCTGCCGTTCTGCCAAAGCTTCGGCGCGACTGGCCTGCAATTCCGCACGGCGGGCCTGCGCCTCGATCGCGGCGTTGCAAATGCGGACACGGATTTGCCGCTGCCCCTTGGCATCGACCCATTCACGATGCGTGCTAACCTGGCTCGCATTCCCGTCGCATCCATCGCGAACATCGACATTCGGCACCATGCGGGCAATCTCTGCCTCGGTCGGAATACGATGGGTTTCGACGCGGCCGTCGGCATGGGTGACGGTGATGCGATTCTTTTCGCTGCGCACGATCGGCGGCGCGGGCGGTACGGGCGCGACCGGGGCGATCATGTCGGCGGCGGGCACGATCGGCGCCGGCGGAACCATGGGCGCAGGCGAGGACCATGCGTCATCGCCAGCCTTCACCGCAGGGACGGCAGGCATAGTCGGTACGGCGGGGACCGCCGCAACGCTGGCTGTCGCCGGCACGCTGGCGGTGGCGGGTTGCGACACCAGGTCGGACAATTTGGCGAAGTCGGCGCTTTCCACCTTGTCGGTGATCGCCGCCATCTGCTGCGCGGCGCGGCTGCCCGATGCGGTGAGCGCCAGGCCAGCGGCGGTGACGATGGCGACGGCGGCCATGCCCCAGCTGATGCGCTGAAGCGAAATGTCATGGTTGGACAGCATTTTCAGCCTCCCCTTGAGCGTGGTGATACGGGTGAGATGGCAGGCCCCGGCAAATTGCCGACCGCCGGCCGCCTTCAATATGGCGCGACCATAGGCATGCGCCTGATCGCGGCCGTAAAGCGAAAGGACGCGCGCGTCGCAGGCGGTTTCCTGATCGGCGCGATAGGCGCGATAGGCGCGATAGGCGACGGGATTGCACCAATGGACGGCCAGCAACAGCAAGGCGATCATGTTGGCGGCCAGATCGCGCCGCTCATGATGCGCCCGTTCATGGGCGATCGCCATATCCTGTTCCTGCGCGTCGTAGCGCAGGGCGAAATCGGCCGGCAGCACGATGTATGGCCGCCACACGCCAAAGGCGAGCGGGCCGGACGCATGCGGGCTGGAGATGAGGCGGATGCGCCCTTCCTCCCCGATCGGGGTGGCGCCGTCCAGCATATGGCGGCGGAAACGGGTATAGCCCACCGCCTGCACGATCAGAAAAACGACCATGCCGGCGAACCAGAGCGAAAGGCCAGCCTCCAGCCAGGGGAAGGTCGGGGCCATGGCGACGACAGGCGTAGCGGGCGGCACGGTCAACAGGTCGGGCAGACCCGCCTGATCGACCGCCAGATGCAGCGGCGAAGGATCGATGTCGCAGGGCAAAGCCGGCATCACCATCCGCGCCAGCGGCAGCGCCCAGAGCAGATAGGCCGCCCCGGCCCCCAGCCAGCGCGCGACCGGCCGCCGCAACATCATGACCAGCGCCATCAGCAAGGTGGTGGCGATCAGCGTTTCGGCCAGCCAGACGCTCATGATTTCAGCCCCTTCAGGATTGCCTCAAGCTCGGCGATATCGTCCGCCGTCAATTGATCCTGTTGCGCCAACTGGGCGACCAGCGGCGATATGCGCCCGCCGAACAGCCGGTTGACGAGACGCCCGCCTTCACCGGCGACATAATCGTCGCGGGCCACCATCGGGCGATAGAGAAAACGGCGGCCATCCTGATCGGCAGCGATGACATCCTTGGCCATCAACCGCGACAACAGGGTCTTGACCGTTTGCAGGCTCCAGTCGCGGTCGGTGGCGACGCGGTCGGCAACGTCATTGGCAGTCTGCGGCGCGGCTTCCCACAGCGCCTCCATCACCACCAGTTCCGCTTCGCTGATCTTCTCGCTCACGTCTTCTCACCCGCTGGCCGGATACCCGACTCGATGTTTAACAACCACAGATGTAGTCGCATTGATTACAGATGTAGTCAATAGCCGTTCGCAGGCCTGTCCTTGAATGGCTTCACGTTGAAAAAGCCGGAAAATGTCGGAAATTTTGACAGATGGCGCGGACCGTCTCGGCGCGTTAACCTTTAGAACCCGCAGCTTCCCGCGATCGCCCCAAATTGGCACGGCCATTGCGACTTTAGTCGCGTTCCCACCGTTCAACTACCGGGGGATGCAGGCAGTCTCCGCTCCGCATCCCCCACCCGGTGGCCCTCCCCCCATTTCAAGTCACACCAACGCGACGCGCGAAGTTCACACCGTTGCAGGCCCCTATGCGTGCACGAAGCGCGCGCGAGGCTTTCGCCAAGTATCACCGGCGCGACAGGCGCACGACATCGGCGCGCCATCGGCGTTACAGCGACGCGACGCGCAAGCGTCCGTTGGTAACGGGCCGCGGGCCATTGGCGGGTGGATGAGGATGGCGTCATCCCGCAGGATAGATCAGAGAAAATCCTACATTGGAAGGATGATGGCGTCGCGGGCACTCATCCTTCTCCCCTGGAGGAAGAAGGATACGAAGCCTTGGCGCGTAGCGTCTAGGCGGAGTTGGATGAGGGGTTGGCGCAAGGTTGGCATATTATCGTGAGGCTGCCCCCTCACCCAGCTTCGACTAAGGCAGCAAGCTGCCAAGTCTGCGCAGCCCTCTCCCCCTCGGGGAGAGGGATAAAAGCCCCCCGCCAACAAAAAAGGCGGCCCGTTCCCGGACCGCCTTCCCTATTCCCGATCATACCCCCGCTCAGTTGGCGGCGGCGATGCCCTGGTCGGTCAGAAGCTGGCTCAGTTCGCCCGCTTCATACATTTCCATCATGATGTCGCTGCCGCCGACAAATTCGCCCTTCACATAGAGCTGGGGGATGGTCGGCCAGTCGGAGAAGGCCTTGATGCCCTGACGCACGCCCTGGTCCTGCAACACGTCGACCGTTTCATAGGTCACGCCCAGATGCTCCAGGATCGCGATCGCGCGGCTGGAAAAACCGCATTGCGGGAAGAGCGGCGTGCCCTTCATGAAAAGCACCACGTCATTGCTCTTGACGATGTCGGCAATCCGCTGCTGCACGGCGTCGGTCATGTGAAAAGTTCCATTCCTGTCTGGCGCCCATCCGATAGGCGCGAATCTCTGTCCCGTTAGTTGGGAACGGCGGTGGTCAGTTGCAAGGCGTGAAGCACGCCCCCCATCCGTCCGCCCAGCGCCGCATAGACGGCACGCTGCTGCGCAACGCGGCTAAGCCCACGAAAGCTTTCCGCCACGACCTTCGCCGCATAATGATCGCCATCGCCGGCCAGATCGGTAATTTCGACCTGCGCGTCGGGAATGGCGGCGCGGATCATGTCCGCAATATCGTCGGCTGCCATCGGCATGGGATTAAGCCTTACTGTACTTCGATGAACTGGCGGCGGGCGATCACGGCCTGCTCGTCCAGTGCGGTGCGCACGCCCGCTTCGTCGATATCCACGCCGGCCGACGTCATATCGCCCACCAGCTTGCGGATGACATCTTCGTCGCCCGCTTCCTCGAAATCGGCCTGCACCACCGCCTTGGCATAGGCGTCGGTTTCTTCCGGGGTCAGGCCCATCTTGACCGCCGCCCATTCGCCCAGCAGCCGGTTGCGGCGCGCCTGGATGCGGAACTCCAGTTCCTGGTCATGGGCGAACTTGTTTTCGAACGCCTTTTCGCGATCGTCGAAAGTGGTCATGCGTCAAAAGCCCTGTTGCAAGCGGTATCTGAGCCAAGAGATAGGCAGAAGCGTCGCATTACGCAACGGCAGCAGGCACGATCCAGGGACGATCCTGCGCCTGCCTGGCTTCATAGCCGTCGATCACGTCGCTCTGATCCAGCGTCAGGCCAATTTCGTCCAGACCGCCGAGCAGGCAATGTTTGCGGAACGGGTCGATCTCGAACGCGAACCGGTCCTGAAACTGGGTAGTGACGGACTGCGATTCCAGATCGACATGGATAGGGTCCGTCTTCGCCACTTCCAGCAGCCGATCCACCGCATCCTGCGGCAAAACCACCGTCAAAATGCCGTTCTTGAACGCATTGCCGGAGAAGATGTCGGAGAAGCTGGGCGCGATCACCACCTTGATACCCAGGTCGCCGAGCGCCCAGGCGGCATGTTCGCGGCTGGAGCCGCAGCCGAAATTGTCGCCCGCGATCAGGATCGGGCTGCCGGCATATTCGGGATCGTCGAAGACGTTGCCCGGTTCCTTGCGCAGCACTTCGAACGCGCCCTTGCCAAGGCCGTTGCGCGAAATGGTCTTCAGCCAATGGGCCGGGATGACGATGTCGGTGTCGACATTCTTCATCCCGAACGGATAGGCCCGGCCGTCTACGGTCGTCAGCTTGTCCATCAGTGAACCTTCTTCGCCTCAACAGCCGGCGTATCTTCGGCCCGGCCCAGGGTCGCGGCCATCGCCGCGCTCGCCAGCGCGCCCAGCGTCAGCAGCCAGAAAATCTTCTTCATGCGACCACACCCTCTTTTTTGTTCAACAGTTCGCGCACGTCCGTCAGCCGGCCGGTGATGGCCGCCGCCGCCGCCATTTCGGGCGACACCAGATGGGTGCGCGATCCCGGTCCCTGACGGCCCATGAAATTGCGATTGCTGGTCGATGCGCAGCGTTCGCCCGCGGGCACCTTGTCCGGGTTCATGCCCAGACATGCCGAGCAGCCCGGCTCGCGCCATTCGAAACCGGCGTCCAGGAAGATGCGGTCCAGCCCTTCGGATTCGGCCTGTTGCTTGACCAGACCGGAGCCGGGCACGACCATCGCATGCTTGATGCCGGCGGCGACATGGCGCCCCTTCAGCAATGATGCGGCGGCGCGCAGATCCTCGATCCGGCTGTTGGTGCAGCTGCCGATGAAGACATGCTCGATCGCGACATCGGCCATTTTCTGCCCGGCGACGAGGCCCATATAATCAAGCGACTTTTGCGCGGCGGCCTGCTTGGACGGATCGGCGAAGCTCTGCGGATCGGGGACCACGCCGGTCACGGCCACGACGTCTTCCGGGCTGGTGCCCCAGGTGACGTTGGGCACGATGTCGGCCGCGTCGATCTCCACGGTCTTGTCGAAGACGGCGCCTTCGTCGGTGACGAGCGTTTTCCAATAAGCGACGGCCGCGTCGAAATCCGCGCCCTTGGGCGCCATCGGGCGGCCCTCGATATAGGCGAAGGTCTTTTCGTCCGGGGCGAACAGGCCGGACCGCGCGCCCGCCTCGATCGACATGTTGGCGACGGTCAGCCGCCCTTCGATCGACATGTCGCGGAACACGGAGCCGCGATATTCCATGACATAGCCGGTGCCGCCCGCCGTGCCGATGGTGCCGCAAATCGCCAGCGCCACATCCTTAGGCGTGACGCCCGGCGCCAATATGCCTTCGACCACGACTTCCATCGTCTTCGACTGTTTCAGCAGCAACGTCTGGGTCGCCAGCACATGCTCGACCTCCGACGTGCCGATGCCGAAGGCCAACGCGCCCAGCGCGCCGTGCGAGGACGTATGGCTGTCGCCGCACACCAACGTCGTGCCGGGCAGCGTAAAGCCCTGTTCCGGGCCGACGACATGGACGATGCCCTGCTCCAGATCGGCGTCACCGATCAGGCGGACGCCGAATTCGGGCGCATTGCGTTCCAGCGCGGCCAGCTGCTGCGCGCTTTCCGGATCGGCGATCGGGATGCGATGGCCATCCGCGTCGCGCCGCGGCGTGGTGGGCAGATTATGGTCCGGCACCGCCAGCGTCAGATCGGGCCGGCGCACCTTACGGCCGGCAAGGCGTAGCCCCTCGAACGCCTGCGGGCTCGTCACTTCATGGACGAGATGGCGGTCAATATAGATGAGGCAGGTGCCATCGGGACGCCGTTCGACGACGTGCGCGTCCCAGATCTTTTCGTAGAGGGTGCGAGACTTTACCATAATGTCCACCCCCTAGACCCGTCCGCCGGATCGGGAAAGGGGGTGAACGACCGATTTGCCCTGTTTTTCCTATCGGGCGGGCAAGAATGTTACACTGCCCGATAGTCCTCTATGATCTTGCCGGCCGCGCCGATCTCCGCCTCATGGCTGTCCTCGCGCCATGTTTCGGCCAGCGCCTCCCTTTCCCACTGCTGCATGGCGGGATGGGCGAGCATATGGTCGACCCAGGCCTGCGCGATCGGGCCGACATCCAGCCCATAGGTGCGCACGCGGAAGGCGACGGGCGCATAGAAGGCGTCGATCGCGGTGAAGGTCTTGCCCGCCAGGAAAGGGCCGCCGAACCGGTCCAGCCCCTGCTCCCACAATTCGCGCAGC
Organism: Sphingobium limneticum; assembly: GCF_008710165.1. NCBI lineage: Bacteria > Pseudomonadati > Pseudomonadota > Alphaproteobacteria > Sphingomonadales > Sphingobiaceae > Sphingobium > Sphingobium limneticum. The sequence continues at coordinate 133,675 of NZ_VYQA01000006.1, forward strand.
CGGGCGATGTCCTTGTTCAGCGCGGGCGAGGGCAGATGCGGCTCCACCCGGACACCGACATTCATGGTGCAATCGTTGCGCAATGTGGTGAAACCGCTGTGCATTTCCGCCGTCGCACATTGGGCGAAAGCGCGCGCGGCCTCGTCCGCCGGCCAGACGCCGGGATGGCGATCGGCCAGATAGAGGATGATGCCTAACGAATCCCAGACAGTGCGATCCCCGTCCACCAGCGCGGGCACCTGCCCCGTGGGCGAAAAGCTGCGGAAGGCGGCATAGTTGGTCGCGGCAGCGAAGGGTTTTAGCCGGTCCTCGAACGCGATGCCCAGCGCCGTCATCAGCACCCATGGGCGCAGCGACCAGCTGCTGTAATTCCGGTTGGCGGTGATCAGCGTGTAGGACATCGGCTTTCCCCTTTCTGTAAGGCATGCGCGCCATATCGCAGGAGCAAACGGCGGGACAGCCGCAACGATCCATGATGCTCACAAGCTGGGCTTATCAGAACGCAAAGCCCGTTCGGTTCGAGCCTATCGAGAACAGCGCGCAAAGTTCTCGACAGGCTCGAACCGAACGGGGGTTAGTTGCAGGTCTAGCCAAGCTGTTGAACGCTCGTCAAAAGAGCGCATCGCGGGCGGTGCCCCCTTGCCGCCCATCAATCCCATAATGGAGTCCCTTGTCGTGAACCGACGCCAATTTCTCGCCACCAGCGGCGCCACCGCCATCGCCGCCGCCACGCCCAACGCCTTTGCGCAAGGTGCCAGCGCGGACGCGCGGTTCCGCGCGATGCTGGACGATTTCTTCTACGGACGGCTGGCCGAATCGCCGGAGCAGGCCACCCGCCTCGGCCTCGACACCGGCGCGCGGGCGGCGTTGCGCGGCAAGCTGTCCGATACCAGCGCGGCCGGCGCGGCCAAGGATCTGGCCCGGACCAAGGCACAGGTGAAGCAACTGGCCAGCGTCGACCGCGCCAAACTCAGCCCCGCCAGCCAGCTCGACTATGACGTCGTCGCCTATCAGATGGATCGCGCCGTGGGCGGCGAACGTTTCGGCTATGGCGAAACGGCGGGCCGTTATGCGCCCTATATCCTGAGCCAATTGACCGGCAGCTATCGCGAAGTGCCCGACTTCCTCGATTCGCAGCACCGGGTGAAGGATGCGACCGACGCCGACGCCTATCTCTCCCGCCTCGAAGCCTTCCCCGCCGCGCTGGACGGCGAGCTGGCCCGGCAGAAGGCGGACGCGGCCAAGGGCGTATTCGCGCCCGACTATATTCTCGACACCACGATGAAGATGCAGGCGTCCCTGCGCGACCAGCCCGCCGCGCAGACCGTGCTGGTCGCATCCTTCGCGAAAAAGCTTGCCGCCGCCAACCTGCCGCCCGAACGCGCCGCCCAGGCGGAAAAGATCGTTGCGGAGAAGATCTTCCCCGCCATCGACCGCCAGCGCGCACTGGTGGCGCAACTGCGCGCCAAGGCCAGCCATGACGCAGGCTGCTGGCGCCTGCCCGATGGCGAAGCCTTCTACGCCGCCGCCGCCGAGGCCGCGACCACGACCAAGCTGACCGGCGATGAAATCCATCAGCTGGGCCTCGATCAGGTGGCGGACATCTCTGCCCGTATCGACGCGATCCTGAAGGGCGAAGGGATGAGCCAGGGCAGCGTCGGCGATCGTCTGGTCGCGCTCAACAAGCGCCCCGATCAGCTGTATCCCAACACCGATCCGGGCCGCGAAGCGCTGCTGGCGCAACTCAACAGCCAGATCATCGCCATGCAGAAGCGTCTGGGCGAATCCTTTAACACCGTGCCCAAGGCGCCGGTGGAGGTCCGCCGCGTTCCGGTGACCATTCAGGCGGGCGCGCCGGGCGGCTATTATCAGAACGCCTCGCTCGACGGGTCGCGCCCCGCCATCTATTTCATCAACCTGCGCGACACGTTCGACCGGCCAAAATTCGGCCTTGCGACGCTCACCCATCATGAAGCGGTGCCGGGGCACCATCTTCAGGTGACGGTGGCGCTGGAATCGGATTCCATCCCGATGATCCGCCGCCGTGGCTTCTACAGCGGCTATTCGGAAGGCTGGGCGCTCTATTCGGAACAGCTGGCCGACGAAATGGGCATGTATGAAGGCGATCCGCTGGGACAGGTCGGCTATCTCCAGTCGCTCCTGTTCCGCGCCACCCGTCTGGTCGTGGACAGCGGCATGCATGCCAAGCGGTGGAGCCGGGAAAAGGCGACCGATTATCTGATCGCCACCACCGGCATCGCGCGCGGCCGCAGCCAGGGCGAGATCGACCGCTACACCGTCTGGCCGGGTCAGGCGTGCAGCTACAAGATCGGCCACACCGTGTGGACGCAGCTGCGCGACGAGGTGAAGGCCAAGCAGGGCGCGCAGTTCGACCTGAAGCAGTTCCACGACGTGCTGACGCTGGGCGCGATGCCGCTCGACATATTGAAGCAGGCAGTGCGGCAGCGGGCGGGAATTGCCTGAACGACGCACTGAGTTATCCCCTTAAACTCCGTTCTGGCTGAGCTTGTCGAAGCCCCGTCTTTTTCTTCAAGGACGGCCCTTCGACAGGCTCAGGGCGAACGGAGTTTAGGGTAGTTGGCACACACAAAAAACGACCCGGCGGTGTGTCGCCGGGTCGTCCAGTTTCTTCCACCCAAACACGCGAAGGGAGTGTCGAAGTCCCCGCGCTTTGGCTTTTCTTGCGGCCTGCACGCCGCAAAAACGGCCGTCATCCCCGCGAAGGCGGGGATCCATCTCACACCCTTGCGGCTGGGGATAAGGCAGGAGATGGGTTCCCGCGTTGGCCTACGACCGCCCTTCGGGTCGCGGGAATGACGTGCTTAGAGATTACGCCGCGAACTGGTTCATCGTATTGTGTGCGCCGCCGGCCTTCAGCGCAGCTTCCCCGGCGAAATAATCCTTGTGATCGTCGCCGATGTCGCTGCCCGACATATTCTGATGCTTCACGCAGGCAATACCCTGGCGGATTTCCTTGCGCTGCACGCCCTCGACATAGCCCAGCATGCCAGCCGCGCCGAAATAGTCCTTGGCCAGGTTATCGGTGCTGAGCGCCGCCGTATGATAGGTCGGCAGGGTGATGAGGTGATGGAAGATGCCTGCCCGCGCCGCCGCATCCTTCTGGAAGGTGCGGATCTTCTCGTCCGCCTCGACGCCCAGTTCCGTGCCATCATAATCGGCGCTCATCAGCTTCGCCCGGTCATAGGCGCTGACATCCTTCCCCGCCTCGACCCAAGCGTCATACACCTGCTGGCGGAAGTTCAGCGTCCAGTTGAAGCTGGGCGAATTATTATAGACCAGCTTGGCGTTGGGGATGACCTCGCGGATGCGGTCGACCATCGACGCGATCTGCTCGATATGCGGCTTTTCCGTTTCGATCCACAGCAGGTCCGCGCCATTCTGGAGCGACGTGATGCAATCGAGGACGCAGCGATCCGCCCCGGTCCCTTCGCGGAACTGGAACAGGTTGCTGGGCAGGCGCTTGGGGCGCAGCAGCTTGCCGTCGCGGTTCAGGATGACGTCGCCATTCTTCGCCGTCGCCGGGTCGATCTCCTCGCAATCGAGGAAGCTGTTATACTGGTCGCCGATGTCGCCGGGTTCCTTGCTGACCGCGATCTGCTTGGTGAGACCCGCGCCCAGCGAGTCCGTACGCGTGACGATGATGCCATCGTCCACGCCCAGTTCCAGGAAGGCGTAGCGGCAGGCGCGCACCTTTGCCAGGAAGTCCTCATGCGGCACGGTGACTTTGCCGTCCTGATGGCCACACTGCTTTTCGTCCGAAACCTGATTTTCGATCTGGAGTGCGCAGGCCCCCGCCTCGATCATCTTCTTGGCGAGCAGATAGGTGGCTTCCGCATTGCCGAAGCCCGCGTCGATATCCGCGATGATGGGGACGACATGCGTCTCATAATTGTCGATGGCGTGGGTCAGGCGCTGGGCCTCGACCTCGTTGCCGGTTTCGCGCGCCTTGTCGAGATCGCGGAACAGCATGCCCAGTTCGCGGGCATCGGCCTGCTTCAGGAAGGTGTAGAGTTCCTCGATCAGCGCAGCGACGCTGGTCTTTTCGTGCATCGACTGGTCGGGCAAAGGCCCAAAATCGCTGCGCAACGCGGCAACCATCCAGCCGGACAGATACAGGTACTTCTGCTTGGTCGTGCCGAAATGCTTCTTGATCGCGATCAGCTTCTGCTGGCCGATAAAACCGTGCCAGCAGCCCAGCGACTGGGTGTAGTTGGCCGGGTCGAGATCATAGGCGGCCATGTCGCGGCGCATGATGCCGGCAGTATATTTGGCGATATCCAGACCCGTGTTGAAACGGTTCTGCAACTTCATGCGGGCGACGGATTCGGCATTGATGCCGTCCCAGCTGCCGGGGTGGCTGCCGATGAGGCTCTGCGCCTTCGCGATATTGTCCTGATAGGTCATGGCCGTTGTCCTTGCGTCCGGTGATCTGTTGCCACCTTGCCTAATCGCCTCTGTTGCAGTGCGGCAGTCCTCCTGATGTTCAGTTGTCGATCTTTACAAAAATCTGCTGTAAAGTTGTAAAGCCTGCACAGGAGTCGCGCACATGGCCAAGGATCGTCCCGTCTATATGGGGCCGCGGCTGCGGCGGCTGCGGCGCGAATTGGGCCTGACGCAGGCGGACATGGCGGCCGATCTGGAAATCAGCGCCTCCTATGTCGCTTTGCTGGAACGCAACCAGCGACCGCTGACCGCAGACATGCTGTTGCGGCTGGCGCGGACCTACAAACTCGACATGGCGGAAGTGGCCGGGGACGGCGGCGCGGAGCAGACGGCGCGGTTGCAGGCGGTGCTGAAAGACCCGATGTTCGCCGACATAGACCTGCCCACGCTCGCCACTGGCGACGTGGCGGTCAATTATCCCGGCATCACCGAAGCGCTGCTGCGCCTCTATACCAGCTATCGCGAGGAGCATCTGGCGCTGGCGGATCGCGGCGCGGGCGTGGATGCGCCGCCGCAGGAGGATATGGCCGACCCCGTCGCCGAATCGCGCCGATTCCTCGCCGCCCGGCGCAACAGCTTCCCCCTGCTGGACGATGCGGCGGAAAAACTGGCGGCGGAAGCAGAAGGGGAAGGCGGCCTCATCGCCTGGCTCAAGGCGAAGCATAATCTGCGCGTTCGCCGCCTGCCATCGGACGTGATGGCCGGCTCCATGCGACGGCTCGACCGGCATCGCGACGCGGTGCTGCTGGACGATGCGCTGGACGGTGCCAGTTCGCAGTTCCAGCTGGCGCTGCAAATCGCCTATCTGGACCTGCGCAAAAGTTTCGACGCCATTCTGAAGGACGGCCAGTTCGCCAATGAAAGCGGCCGCCGCCTCGCCCGCCGCGCGCTCGCCAGCTATGCCGCCGCCGCGATCCTGATGCCCTATACCGCTTTTGCCAAGGCGGTGGAGGCGCGCCGTTATGATGTGGAGGCGCTGGCCCGGCAATTCGGGGCGAGTTTCGAACAGACCGCCCATCGCCTGACCACCCTGCAAAAGCCGGGGCAGGAGCGCGTCCCCTTCTTCTTCCTGCGGGTCGATCCGGCAGGGAATGTGTCGAAACGGCTGGACGGCGCGGGCTTTCCCTTTGCGCGCCATGGCGGCTCCTGCCCGCTCTGGTCGGTCCACCGCGTGTTCGAAACCCCGCGTGAGGTGGTGACGCAATGGCTGGAGCTGCCCGACGGCCAGCGTTTCTTCTCGATTGCCCGCACGGTGACGGCGGGCGGCGGCGGCTGGGGCGCGCCGAAGGTGGAGCGCGCTATCGCTTTATGCTGCGCGGCCGACCATGCGCATCGGCTGATCTACACGCAGGATGCGCCCGCGCCCGATCCGACCCCGATCGGCGTCACCTGTCGCCTGTGCCATCGCGCCCAGTGCATGGCCCGAGCCGCCCCGCCGATCGGCCGCGACATGCTGCCCGACGATTATCGCCGCACCCGCGCGCCCTTCGGCTTTGCGGATGGTTAACGGCTTTTTAGGCCGGCCAGGCGAAACAGGGGCATGACCGCCGACAGACCCCGCATCGCCGCGACGCTCATCATGCGTAACGAGTCGCGCTGCATCGCCCGCTGCCTGGACAACGTGCGGCCCCATGTCGATGCCATGGTCGTGCTGGATACCGGATCGACCGACGACAGCGTCGCCATCGCCCGGGCGTGCGGCGCGCAGGTCCATCATCTCGACTGGCCGGGCGATTTCTCCGCGGCGCGCAATCATGTGCTGGCGCTGGCCGATGCCGACTGGAACCTGATCGTCGACGCCGACGAATGGATCGCGGAGGGCGGCGAGGCTTTGCGCGACTGGTGCGACGGGCCGCCACGGCTGGGCGCCATTTGCATCCGCAGCAGCTTCGACCTGCCGCAACAGGCGGGCGCCGCCCTGCCCTCGACCCGCAGCTGGATCGCCCGACTATTGCCACGCGGCGCTCGCTATGCCGGGCGCATCCATGAACAGCCTGTATCCAGCCTGCCGGTCGAGCGCATCGCCCTCATCCTCGACCATGACGGCTATGAGGATGCGCAGGCGGCGGGCAAGCGGGATCGCAACACGCCGATGTTGCTGGCGGAATTGCAGGCCGATCCCGGCAATCCCTACCTCCTCTATCAATTGGGCAAGGAGGCGGAGACGGCGCGCAACTACGCCCGCGCAGCCGATTGGTATGAACAGGCCAGCGCCCGCACCCCCGATGGCGCAGCATGGACCCATGCGCTGCTGATCCGCCGGCTGCATTGTCTCGGCCAATCGGGCGCGTCGGAACATGCCATGGCCATCGCCGGCGAACAGATGGCTCATTGGCAGGACTCGCCCGACTTCTTCTTCGTCCTGGGCAATCTCGCCATGGATCGGGCGCTGGCGGAGCCTGCCCATGCGCTCACCGAATGGCTGCCGCTGGCGGCCACGGCATGGGAACGGTGTCTGGAGATTGGCGAGCGGCCCGATCTAGACGGATCGGTCGAAGGACGCGGCAGCCATCTGGCGCAGCATAATCTGGACGTCATCCGCCAGCAACTCGCGCTGCTGGGCAATGGCTGACTATTCCTCGATCAGGTCCAGATAGGCGACCACATCATTGTCGGTCGCCAGATACAGCCCATCCTGCACCTCGGCCGGCTGCTGCTCCGCGACATGCAAAGCCTGGCTCAGCGGCCCATACATGATCGTCATGGCCGCCCCATCGTCGCCCAGATGATAGAGGCGGACGGTCGCGCTGTCATAGGTGGTTCGCATGATGCACCCCTATCATGCCAGCGCGGCCAAGTCAGCGTCGGTCCTTGACCTTCATGGATGGCGCCAGTTGGTTCGCCCCGATCCGCACCGCATCTTCGGTGAAATTGGCGACGAAGGTGGAGCCGCGCTCCAGCCCCGGCACGAAGCCTGCCTTGTTCCCCTCGATCACCAGCCCCGCGCTCGAATGTTCGCGGCCCTCCGGAGCCACGGTGATGAAGGCGGACCAATTATCCTTGTCCTTGCCATGCACCATTTCATTGCCGGTGATGGAGCCGGTCGCGCCATTGGACAGGTCGATCATGTAATTGGTCAGATGCCCGCCGCTATCGTCGAAGCTGTTGCCGCTGATGGTGACGCGGGCGGTGCGGGTTTTCAGATAATGGCCGCCATCGCCCTGATCGAAGCGGCTGTTGGTGACGGACAGGCTGGCGAGGCGACCGATATAAATGCCATGCGCGCAGTCGAGATCCCGATCGCAGCGGCCCAGCTTGCGGAAGGTCGACTTGTCGATCACCACTTGCCCGCCATCATAATCGCCGGTCAATATGCCTTCCTCGCTGTTGCGGAACAGGCTGTTGCGGACGGTCAGATTGCCGCTTTCCAGGCGGATGCCCGCGCCATTGCCGTCGGGCACGCGGATATTCTGGAAGATGATGCCGTCTACGCTGCTGGCCTGGCCGCGCAGAACGAGCGCGCCCTTCCCTTCGCACACGGCCCCGTCGAAGATCGCGGTGCCGGGCGTCGCCGCACGGATGGTCACGTCGCCGCCCTGCTGCACGCCGCATTGGCGATAGGTGCCGGGCGCCACCACCACCGTGCCACGCCGGTCGCCGATCGCGGCCAGCGCATCGCCGATGGTGGCAAATCCCTGCCCCGTCTCGGCGACGGTGAAGGGAGCGGCGTTGCCCTGCGCCCAAGCGCTGGAAACGATCGCGGCGGAGACGAGGAGCGTGGTGGAGAGGATGCGCATGGGGGCCAGCATAAGGCCCGGCGGCGACAGCACCAAGGCGCCAAAACCCGCAATCTGCCGCTGCCCCGCTATGGGACAGGGTGAAGGCCATGTCTTTACGCGGGGAACAGGTCGATCCGCTCCGCATCCGGCAGCACCGCGTCGATCAGCAGCGAGCGGTGGCAGCCCGACGGATCACGCTCGAAGCAAAGCAAGGCGGTGGGCTGCTCCGCCGCCATGTCCTTCAACTGTTCGGCCTGCACGATCGCTTCGGGCAGGTCGAGTTGGCGCGCGTAGATTTCGGCCAGCCGCGCATGATGCCCCTTGCGCGCAGCCTCACGCCCCTCCGCCGGCGTGCCCAGCGCCTTGAGGCCGACATAGTCTATCCCCGCCTCGCGCAGGCCGGCGGCCAGGATATTCTTCGAGAAGCCGGGCCGGCGCGACAGCGGCACCGCGCGGACATCGGCGAGCAGCCGCACGCCGGCGGCTTGCAGCGCGGCGATCAGGTCCGGCTGCGTCGTGCCTTCATAACCGATGGTGAAGATTTTCATGGACGCAAGATAGGGAGGGGATGGCGCGTTTACAGGCACGACCATCCATAGGCCGTTCCCCGGCGAAGGCCGGGGTCCAGTTCAGCCCTTTCGACTGGCCCCCGGCCTTCGCCGGGGAACAAGTGCTTAGTCCAGATTCGGCCGCAAATAGCGTTCCGCCGTCTCCAGATCGATGCCGCGCCGCTGGGCATAATCTTCCAGCTGATCGCGGCCTACCCGCGCAACACCGAAATATTCGGCCTGTGCATGACCGAAATAGAAGCCGCTGACCGCCGCCGTCGGCAGCATCGCAAAGCTTTCCGTCAACGTCGCACCGGTCGCATGATGCGCGTCCAGCATCTCGAACAGGATCGGTTTCAGACTATGTTCCGGGCAGGCGGGATAGCCGGGCGCCGGGCGGATGCCGCGATACTGCTCCTTGATCAGCGCTTCGTTGGTCAGCTGCTCGCCCTCGGCATAGCCCCACAATGCGGTGCGGACATAATGGTGCAGCCGCTCGGCGAATGCTTCGGCCAGACGATCGGCCAGCGCCTTCAGCAGGATGTCCGAATAATCGTCGATCGCATTCTTGAACCGGGCCAGATGCGGTTCGATGCCGTGGATCGACACGGCGAAACCGCCCATCCAGTCGCCATCGGGACTGATGAAGTCGGCCAGGCACATATTGGCGCGCCCTTCCCGCTTCTGAATCTGCTGGCGCAGCATCGGCAGGACGTAATGTTTCTCATCCTCGACATGGACGATGATGTCGTCGCCCTTGCGCCGGCACGGCCACAGCCCAGCGACGCCGCGCGCGGTCAGCCATTTGTCGTTGACGATCTTGTCCAGCATCTTCTGCGCGTCGGCGAACAGGCTGGTGGCGCTTTCACCCACCACCGGATCGGTCAGGATCGCGGGATAATTGCCCGCCAGTTCCCATGCGCGGAAGAAGGGCGTCCAGTCGATATATTGGATCAGATCCTTCAGATCCCAGTCGGGGAAACGATGGACACCGGGCAGGCGCGGGCGCGGCGCCTTCAGGCTTTCGTCGATCTCGAACCCGTTGTCGCGCGCGTCCGCGATGCTGATCAGCGCGCTCTGCCCCTTGTTGGCGCGGGCGACGCGGACATGCTCATAATCGTCCTTGGTCTTCTGGACGAAATCATTCTTCTGCGTTTCGGAGACGAGCGCGGTCGCCACGCCCACCGCGCGGCTGGCGTCCAGCACATGCACGACCGGGCCAGTGAAGGCCGGGTCGATGCGCAGCGCGGTATGCACGCGTGACGTCGTCGCTCCGCCGATCAGCAGCGGCATGGTCATGTTCGCGCGCTGCATTTCGGCGGCGACCGTCACCATCTCGTCGAGCGACGGGGTGATGAGGCCAGATAGGCCGATCATGTCGGCGTCATTCTCGTTCGCGGCCTTGATGATGTCCTGCCACGGCACCATCACACCCATGTCGATCACGTCGAAGCCGTTGCATTGCAGGACCACGCCGACGATATTCTTGCCGATATCATGCACGTCCCCCTTCACGGTCGCCATGATGATCTTGCCCTTGCCCTTGGCGCCCGGTTCCTTCGCCGCCTCGATATAGGGCAGCAGATGGGCGACCGCCTTCTTCATGACGCGCGCGGATTTCACCACCTGGGGCAGGAACATCTTGCCCGCGCCGAACAGGTCGCCCACGACATTCATGCCGTCCATCAGCGGCCCTTCGATCACATGGATCGGCTTGTCGGCGGCGAGGCGGCATTCCTCCGTATCCTCCACCACATACATGTCGATGCCCTTGACCAGCGCATGTTCCAGCCGCTTGGCGACGGGCCAGCCGCGCCATTCCTGCGCCGCCTTTTCCGATGCGGCGTCCTTGCCTTTGAAACTTTCGGCGAGCGTGACCAGCCGGTCGCCCGCTTCGGGATCGGTGTTGAGGAGGACATCCTCGCACGCCTTGCGCAGCGCCGGATCGATCGCGTCATAGACGTCGAGCTGCCCGGCATTGACGATCGCCATGTCGAGGCCGGCGGGAATGGCGTGATACAGGAACACGCTGTGCATCGCCCGGCGGACGGGTTCGTTGCCACGGAAGGAGAAGGAGAAGTTCGACAGGCCGCCCGAAATATGGACGTGCGGGCAGCGCTTCTTGATCTCGCGACATGCCTCGATGAAGTCGACGCCGTAATTATTATGCTCCTCGATCCCCGTCGCCACCGCGAAGATATTGGGATCGAAGATGATGTCTTCGGGCGGAAAACCGATCGTCATCAGCAGCTTGTAGGCGCGCTCGCAAATCTCGACTTTTCTGGCCTGTGTATCGGCCTGCCCCGTCTCGTCGAACGCCATGACGACCACCGCCGCGCCATAGGCCATGCATTTGCGGGCATGGAACAGGAAGGCCTCTTCGCCCTCCTTCATGCTGATCGAGTTCACGACCGGCTTGCCGGACACGCATTTCAGGCCCGCTTCGATGACTTCCCACTTGGAGGAGTCGATCATCACCGGCACGCGGCTGATGTCCGGTTCCGACGTCATCAGCTTGAGGAAGGTGGTCATCGCCTCGACCGCGTCGAGCAGACCCTCGTCCATGTTGACGTCGACGATCTGCGCGCCATTCTCCACCTGCTCGCGCGCGATGTCGATGGCGGCGGCATAATCGCCCGCCATGATCAGCTTCTTGAACTTGGCCGATCCGGTGACGTTGGTGCGTTCACCGATATTGACGAAAGTGGCGGTGCTTTTCTGAGTCATTCCCTGAATTTCTTTCTTTCGTCATCCCCGCGAAGGCGGGGATCCATCTCCGGACATCGCACCAGCGGCAAGGCCGGGAGATGGATCCCCGCCTTCGCGGGGATGACAATTATCTTACGCCGCGATGTGCATCGGCTCCAGCCCGGCAAGCCGCGTCACGACCTCCAGTTCCGGCACCACGCGCGGTTTATGCCCGTCCAACGCCTTCGCCACCGCGCCGATATGCGCAGGCGTCGTGCCGCAACAACCGCCGACCATGTTGACCAGCCCCTCATCCACCCAGTCGCGGATCAGCTTCGCGGTGGTTTCGGGCAGCTCGTCATATTGCCCCAGTTCATTGGGCAGGCCGGCATTGGGATAGGCCAAGATCAGCGTGTCGGCATTCTTGGACAATTCGCTGAGGTACGGCCGCAACAGATCCGCGCCGAACGCGCAATTCACGCCGATGGTCAGCGGCTTCAAATGGCGCAGCGAATACCAGAAGGCGTTGATCGTGTGGCCTGACAGGTTCCGGCCCGACATGTCGGTGATGGTGAAGCTGAGCATCAGCGGCACGGACCGGCCCGCCGCTTCCTCCGCTTCGCGCGCGGCCATGCCCGCCGCCTTGGCATTGAGCGTATCGAAGCAGGTTTCGACCAGCAGAAAGTCCACGCCGCCGGCGATCAGCGCGTCGCACTGCTCGCGATAATCGGCCTTGAGCGTGTCATAATCGACCTCGCGAAAGGCCGGGTCGTTGACGTCGGGCGAAATGCTGAGCGTCTTGTTCGTCGGGCCGATCGAGCCGCACACGAACCGGGGCTTGCCGTCCTTCGCCGTGGCTTTCTCGCAGGCCGAACGGGCCAGCTTGGCCGCCGCGATATTGATGTCCCACACCAGATGTTCGCAGCCATAATCGGCCATCGCGATCTTGGTCGAACTGAACGTGTTCGTCTCGATCATGTCCGCGCCATTGTCGAGATAGGCGGTGTGGATGCCCTCCACGATGTCCGGCCGGGTCAGGCACAGAAGGTCGTTATTGCCCTTCTGATCCTTCGCCAGGTCCAGGTCGCCGCGATAATCGGCTTCGGTCAGGCCATGTTTCTGGATCGACGTGCCATAACCGCCGTCGAAGATCAGGATCTTGTCGGCAGCCAGTTGGCGCAATTGGTCTTCGGCGGTCATATGCTCCCTCTCCCCGTTCGGTTCGAGCTTGTCGAGAACCCTCGCGCAACCGGTTCTCGACAAGCGCGAACCGAACGGAGGGGGTTAATCCGTATCAGGCGTTCACCGCCACCTTCGCCCGAAGCCCGAGCAGATGGCAGATCGCAAAGCTGAGTTCCGCCCGGTTGAGCGTGTAGAAATGGAAATCGCGCACGCCGCCTTCATACAGCTTGCGGCACAGTTCGGCAGCGATCGTCGCCGACACCAACTGGCGTGATGCGGGATGTTCGTCCAGCCCTTCGAACAGGCGCGCCATCCACAGCGGCACGTCGGTATTGCACATGGCCGCCATGCGCTTGGTCGCGGCGAAATTGCTGACCGGCATGATGCCTGGAACGATGTCCGCCGTGATGCCCGCCGCGCCGACCTTGTCCATGAAACGGAAATAGGCGTCGGGCGAGAAGAAGAATTGCGTGATCGCGCGGGTCGCCCCGGCGTCCAGCTTGCGCTTGAGGTTATCGAGGTCGCTCTGCGCACTCGCGGCATCGGGATGCACTTCGGGATAGGCCGACACGCTGATCTCGAACGGATGGCGCTTCATCAACCCTTCGACCAGATCGGCCGCGCCGGTATAACCGTCAGGATGTGGCTCGAACCGGCCGCCCACTTCGGGCGGATCGCCACGCAGCGCCACGATATGACGCACGCCCGCATCCCAATAGGCGTCGGCAATTTCGCCGATCTCGTCCTTGCTCGCAGCCACGCAGGTCAGATGCGCGGCGGCGGCCAGCGACGTTTCCTTCGCGATGCGCGCGACCGTATTATGGGTGCGCTCCCGCGTGGAGCCGCCCGCGCCATAGGTGACGGACACGAATTTGGGCGCCAGCGGGGCCAAAGTCTCGATCGCCGACCACAGCTGCGCTTCCATCTTCTCCGTCTTGGGCGGGAAAAATTCGAAGCTGACGCGGGCATCGCCGGCCAGATCCGCATAAAGCGGGCCAATAGGCGCGTTGTGCGTGGGATCATTCAGGGTCATGCGGAAATCCGTCCTTCGATGGGCAGAACATTGGCGCTCTGGCGCCGTCCCAGCCACAATACTACCGTCAATTCCTGGCCGGGCAGCGTTTCCACCCGTTCCAGCGCCAGCCCCGCCTGCGCGAACCAGCCGCTCACCTGTTCGTCGGAAAAGCCCAGCCGCGCATGCTGGTCGCGCAGGCGCAGCTCTTCGCGTTCATGCGCCGCGAAATCAGCGATCAGCACCCGGCCGTTCGCCGCCGCGACCCGCGCCGCCTGCGCGATCACCAGTTCGGGCGCCTGCGCATAATGCAGCACCTGATGCATCACCACCGTATCGGCGCTCCCCTGCTCAAGCGGCAGGTCCAGAAAATCGCCCAGCAGCAGCGCATATTTGTCGCCGGCATCCTGCGGCAGCTTGGCGCGCGCCAGACGCAGCATGTCCGGGCTGCGATCCAGCGCGGTCACCTGATCCGCATCGCCGCCGAACAATTCGATCATGCGCCCCGTGCCGGTGCCGATGTCCAGCAGATGACCGATCGGCTCGCGCCCCAGCAGGGCGACCATCGCCGCCTCCACATCGGCCTCGGCGACATGGAGCGACCGGATCGCATCCCATTCCTCGGCATGTTCGGCAAAATAGCTTTCGGCGGCCCGCGCCCGGTCTGCGCGCACGGCGGCCAGCCGCGCCAGATCCGCCGCCTGCCACAAAGCTTCGCTCTCGGATGGCTCCAGCCGGTCGAACAGGGTCAGAAACGGCACGACCGACCGGTCCTTGCCCAGACGCAAAAAGACCCAATTGCCTTCCTTGCGCCGCTCCACCAGACCCGCTTCGGCCAATATGCGGACATGGCGTGACACGCGCGGCTGGCTCTGCCCCACGACCTGCGCAATCTCCCCCACGGCCAGTTCCATCGCCCGCAACAGGTGGATGATACGCAGCCGCGTCGGGTCGCCAAGTGCCCGGAATATATCAAGTGCCGCATGCATGATCATGTCATATAAAGAAATCTTTATATACGTCAATGCCAGTGAATTTTCTGTGCATTTTTCATCCATAAAGCGATGAAATGGCGGACATCCTATGGTTTCGCCCCATGAATGGGATTGCCTTGCCCGGTTCAAGGCAGTACGAATCGGCCCGCAGGCGCAATGGGGGGTGAGCTTTTCTCCGAGAGTGGTCTGCATTTTTATTTTTCTCAGAGAGGGGTTTTAACCCATGACCAAGTCGATTGCTCTTTCGCTCGTTCTCGCCGCTTCGCTCGGCCTGGCCGCTTGCTCGGGTGGCACTGAAAACGCCGCCAACAACGCCGCCAACTCGGCCGAAAACGCGTCGAACGCTGCCGACAACGCCATGAACGCCGCGCTGAACGCTGCCGACAACGCTGCGAACGCCGCTTCGAACGCGACCAACAACGCTTCGAACGCGATGTAATTCAGTCCCGTTCGGGTCTAGAATTTAGGAAAGGGTCGCACCGACAACGGGGCGGCCCTTTTTCTTTTGGAGCACATCATGGTCCGTCCTCTCCTCCCCCTTGCCGCCCTTTCGCTGCTGGCCGCCTGCGGATCGGGATCGCAGGATGGCGTCGGTGGCGTCAGCGCCGGCGAAGCCCAGGCGCTCAATGATGCCGCCGCGCAGCTGGACGCCCGCACCGGCGCGGCCCAGAGCGCCGACCCCGGCCTCAATCCCGCCGCCTTCACGGCCGCAGGCGCCGACCGCAAGCGGGTCGCGCCGCAGCCCGCCCCGCACCCCTGACTCCGGCCATGACGCGAAAAGGGCCGCCCCACATGGGACGGCCCTCCTTTTATCCGATCAACGTCGGGTTTAGCAGTTGCGGTCGATCGCCCGGCCGGCCAGCGCACCCACGCCTGCGCCGAGGATGGCGCCCGTGGTGCCGTCGCCACGACGGCCATAGCGGCCCGAACCCTTGCCGACTTCGTTACCGAGCAGACCACCGGCGATCGCACCGATGATGGTGCCGCCCGTACCATTGTCCCGGCAGCGATAGCCGCCACGATAGCCACCGCGATAATTGTTGCGATAATAGCCGTCGCCGCGATAGCCGCGGTCACCCCGCCAGCCACGATCACCGCGATACCCACGGTCGCCACGATAACCACGGTCATAGCCGCCGCGATAATAGTCGCCACGGTCATAGCCGCCGCGATAATATTGCGCGTTGGCCGGCGCGGCCGTCACCACCAGGGAAGCGGCACCCATCGCGAGAGCGGCTCCCAGATTAACAAGAAACTTCATCTTCATGGCGCTTCTCCTCATATGCCATCCTCTTGGGCGGCCGTTGAAAAGAACGGAATTGCCCTTCGATTGATATCCTTATGATCGAGTCGCCTTGAGCCGAGCCTGAATGGGGGTGTCAGCCCCCGTTCACCTGCCGACCGTCCATCACGGCCCTGCTGCGTCCTGTCGGATTATGCCCTATGGCGGGCGGCGATGCAGCGAATCCTGATCGTCCTCCTTCTTGCCATCCTGCTATTGCCGGCCCCGCATATGGGGAAACCGGAAGTAGTGCGAAGCGGCACGCTCCTGGTGACGGCGCGCGCCCTGCCCCTTAGCAGCATCGACCCCGACCTTACCCATGTCGGCGCGCTCACCTATCTGGGCGGCTGGCAGCTGGAGAGCGACAATCCAGGCTTTGGCGGCATTTCCGCGCTGCTGGTGTCGCCGGTGGGCGATATATTGGGCCTCAGCGATTCCGGCATATTGATGGGCTTTCGTATCGCGCCGGGCGAGGGCCGGGGCCATCCCTTCATCGCCCCGCTGCCGATCCGCGCGCAGGACCGCTATCGCCCATGGTGGGCATGGGATTCGGAAAGCCTGACCCACGATCCGGCGACCGGCCGCTATTGGGTGGGCTTCGAACTGCAACAGGCGATCTGCCGCTACAGCCCCGGCTTCGCCCGGGTAGAGGCCTGCCGCACCTGGCCGGAGATATTCGCCTGGCCCAAGACCGGGTCGATCGAATCCCTCGCCCGCCTGCCCGACGGCCGCTTCCTGGCGATCGGGGAGATGGGGATGACGGCGGACGGGCATCATGACAGCCTGCTCTTCGCCGGCGACCCGGCGGAAAAGGACACGCCCGACCCCATCCACCTGCGCTACACCGCGCCGCGCGGCTATCGCCCGACCGATGCGGTGGCGCTGGACGACCGGCACCTGCTGGTGCTGAACCGTCGCCTGACTATGGAGCAGCTGTTCACCGGCGTGATCGCCATCGTCGACCTGCCCGAAAAGCTGGAGCCGGGCACGGAGCTGAAAGCCCGAACCCTTGCCAGACTGGCCCCGCCGCTGCTGGCCGACAATTTCGAGGGGCTGGCGGTATCCCATGAACATGGCCGCCCGGTCATCTGGATCATATCCGACGACAATCACGAATTCTTCCAACGCACGTTGCTGCTGAAATTCGGGATGAATTGAACGACCAGATTGTTCCCCCTCCCGCTGGCGGGAGGGGGCTAGGGGGTGGGCTGGACGTCGCTACGGCCCACCCCGCTGCGACTAGCGCGCTACGCGCGCAAGTCTCGCTGCCCCTCCCGCAAGCGGGAGGGGTGGAATATCATGGGCCACCAAATTCAAACGCAAAAAAGCGGCCCGGTGAGGGGCCGCTCCTTATGCCGAAACGAATCGGTCGAGAATTAGGCTGCGACGGCAGCCTTCTTCTTGACGATGTCGCGCTTCAGGCGACGGGCCTTGAGCGAGAGCTTGTCGTCGTTGGTCTTGACCAGCCAGTTGTCCAGGCCGCCATTATGTTCGACCGAACGCAGACCATGGGTCGACACGCGCAGCTTGACGGTGGTTTCCAGCGTCTCGGAGATCAGCGACACGTTCTGCAGGTTCGGCAGGAACACGCGCTTGGTCTTGTTATTGGCGTGGGAAACATTGTGACCCACCTGGCGACCCTTACCGGTCAGCTCGCAAATGCGCGACATAGTCAATCAACCTTTGAAATTCGGGTTCGTTCGGAAAGCCGCGCCGATAACGAGATTCGTCGTCCCCGTCAAGCCGCAGCAAGGCAGGATCGCAACCCTCTGCGACCCCACGCGTTGAAAGGGCAACTAACCCAGAGGAGGGACAAATGCGAGTCATTGGTGGAATATTGGTCATCATTTTGCTGGTTCTGGCCGGCGGCATCGCCACCGGCTTCATCGATCTGCAAAAAACGCAGGAAGGGCGCCTGCCCGCAATCGCGGTAAAGGAAGGCGCGTTGCCCAAATATGAGGCGAACGTCGCCAAGGTGGAAGTCGGCACCCGCAAGGAAACGGTCGATGTTCCCACGGTGGACGTGAAGAAGCCCTGACAGCATCCGACGCTGACACTTCCCTGTAGTGGACGTTCCCCGGCGCAGGCCGGGGTCCAGTTCCACTCTCTGGCCTGGACCCCGGCCTGCGCCGGGGAACCGACAGCTAGAGGTTGGCGTCATTGCGCCGTCGTATAACTTCCTTCTGCGCGCATGATCCTGTAACGGGCGGGGCTGATGGCTCCGCCCTTTCCCCTGCCCGCGCCCATGCGCCGTGCCCTCGATCTCGCCCGCGCGGCCGAGGCGGCGGGCGAGGTGCCGATCGGCGCCGTCGTGACGAAAGATGACGCCATCATCGGCGAGGGCGAGAATCGCAACCGCCGCGACAATGATCCCACCGCCCATGCCGAAATCGTCGCGATGCGCGCAGCCGCCACGCATCTGGGCGACTATCGCCTGACCGGCTGCGACCTGTGGGTCACGCTGGAACCTTGCCCGATGTGCGCGGGCGCAATCTCGCACGCCCGCATCGCCCGGCTTTATTATGCGGTGGGCGATCCCAAGGGCGGCGCAATCGAGCAAGGGCCGCGCCTGTTCGCCCAGCCGCAATGCCTGCATCGGCCGGATGTCTATGGCGGCCTCGCCGAAGTCGAAGCCTCAGCGCTTCTCCGCGACTTTTTCGCCGCCCGGCGCTGAGTAATTGATGCGATAGAGCTGATAGGGCAGCGTCATGCCCGTCTTCAGCGTCACCGGCACCAGCCAGTTCGGGATCGTCCCGCGCATCAGCCCGGCATAGAAGCCGCGCGGGCTGCGCGACTGATAGATCGTCCCTTCCGGGAAATTCGGGCAGGCCAGCAGGTAAGTCGCATGATGCTTCGCTGCGATCGTGCGGAATCCGTCCGCCGGACCGTCATAGGCATGGTGCATGTCCAGGATCGTCGCCCCATTGCGATGATAGGGGCCGGCGATCGCGCTATGATGCGTCGTCGCGATCAGGCGCGGCCCCAGATCGACCATGGTGAAGATGGTCGCGGGCGGCAACTGATCCAGCACCTCCAGCGCCGGCAGCGTGCGGCATCGCCCATTCGCTTTCTTGATCGCATCGGTGCGCGCGATCGCCGACGGGCGCCAGGGCTTGGGCTTGCTCCCCGTCGCCTCCTGATACAGCTTCACCAGCTGCGGATAGAGCGGATAGGCGCAGGCGATCGCCGCCAGCAGCGCCACGCCCACCCCGGCGGCGATCCGCACCCGGCGCGTCCCCGTCAGGATCGCCGCGATCAGCCGATGCGCGGCCCAGGCGGCGGGCGGGATCGCCAGCAACTGCGCCGCCGGCCCGGCCCGCAACTGCCAGAACAGCAAGGCGGTGGAAAAGACCATCATCGCGCCCACCGTCGCCCAGGCCCAGAGCCGCTCGCTGTCCCGCCGCGCATCCCACAAGGCCCAGAGCAGACCGATCAGCCCCGCCGCCGGCACCGCCAGCAACGGCACCACCATGGACTGCGCCTGCGCCGTGATCGGCTTGGCCTCTCGAATATTGGCCAGCCACAGCCGCTGCAACTCCGGCGAAATCTGATAGGGGGTCAGGCATTGCGGCCAGTTCAGATAGAAAAACGCCGCCACCGCGCCGCCCACCAGCGCGCCCGCCGCCAGCCGCGCCGGCCAGTTGCGCAGCGGCGCGATCGACAGGATCACCATGCCCGCGCCCGCCGCGCCGAACACCGCCACCCAGATCGGCGATATCGCATCGCATACCATTGCGCGATTGGCATAACTGGCGAACAGCACATAGCAAAGCGACGTCGCCCCCGCGAGACTGAGGCCATAGGGCAGCATCCGCCGCTCGGCCCCCGGCCGAAATACCCAACGCAGCGCGATCAACCCGCCGCCCGCCGCCAGATAGACGATCATCTCCATGCCGATGGCGATCGACAAAGCGCTGCTGATCCCCGCCATCAGCCCGCCGCGCAGCCGGTTGCCGTCGATCACCCCCGCCAGCATCGTCACCGCCAGCGCCAGTTGCCAGCCATGATGGTCGATCCGCATCGGCGCATACATGCCCAGCCCCATCTGCGCGGCCAGCGGCGCCAGCACCGCCAGCAGCCAGCCATTCGGCCCCGCCAGCCTCCGTCCGATAAAGCCCAGACTCAGCATCAGCAGCAGCAAGGGCAGCAGCGGCGCGATGCCGCAGGCCAGCCGATCGGCCAGCCCCTGATCGACAAAAGCGCGGAAGAACAGGATCAGCCCCGCGATCGGGATGTCCACCAGCCGCGACCAGTGGATATTCGCCCCGCCCGGCGGGTCCAGCCGATACTGGCGCAGATCATACCAGCCCTGCCCAGCCAGCCAGTCCTTCACCTGCACATAACGGATATTGTCATCCGTATCGCTCAGCACCAGCCAGTGAACGGCGGGCCAGCGCGTCGCGACCATGACGATGGCGATGACGATCCAGATCAGGAAGGTCAGCCATTTCCAGTGCCGCTGGGTGTAAGCGGTCAGGATGGGCGCCCAATGGCGCGCGCGGGCGCACAGGATATCGCGGCTAGGCAAGGTCATGGCTGTCGATTAGACGCTCCGCATCAAAGCGCAACGGGGCCGGCCATGAAATATCTGTCACGACTTTATGCAGAACATGGCGCGCTCTTCTGGCAGATCGTCCGCTATGGCGTGACCGGCCTGTTCGTCACCGCCTGTCAGGCCGCGATCTACTGGAGCCTCGCCGCGCTCGCCGGCTTCCATCCGCAAGCCGCCAATTTCATCGGCTATCTCGCCGCCGTCGCGATCGGCTATGTCAGCCACAGCCTCTTCACTTTCCGCGGCCAAGGCGGCACGGGCAACCACGCCACGCGCGGCGCGAAATTCGTCATCGTCTCGCTGATCAGCTATGCGCTGAACGCCCTCTGGGTATTTTTGTGCGTCACCCATATGGGCTGGCCCGAATGGTCCCCCATCCCCGCCATGATCTTCGTGACGCCGGCGGTGATGTTCGGCCTGAACCGGCAGTGGGTGTTCAAGTGACATCGAGAGCAGGGGATTGTGACCCGAAATGGACATCTACGATATCGTCACCCCCCTCTAAATCGCCATCGCCACCTGCGGCATCGCCCGCAACCGCCCCATATCCCGCACCGGCGGCGCGCCGAAGAGGCGGCGATATTCGCGGCTGAATTGCGACGGGCTGTCATAACCGACCCGGAATCCCGCCTCCGCCGCGTCCAGCCGGTCGGCCAGCATCAGCGTGCGCGCCGCCTGCAACCGCAATTGCTTCTGATATTGCAGCGGCGTCATCGCGGTCGCGCGGCGGAAATGGTCGTGGAAGCTCGACACGCTCATCCCCGCCAGATCCGCCAGTCCCGGTCCGTTATACGGCTCGCGGAAATGCGCCTTGAGCCAGCCAATCGCCCGCGCAATCTGCCCCGTCCGGCTTTCCCCCGCCGTGATCGCGCGCACGATGCCCCCGCTCGGCCCGGTCATCAGCCGCACCAGCAATTCCCGCTCGATCAGCGGCGCCAACAGCGGCGCGCCGGCCGGATCGCCCAGCAAAGCCGTCAGCCGGCTCGCCGCATCCAGCAATTCCGGCGTGATCGGATGCAGCGACAGCGCGCTCCCCTCCGCCACCGGCGCAGCCGGCGGCAATGAAATGGCGATGTCGGACAAAAGCACCGGGTCCAGATAGAGGCAGAAGCAGAGATAGGGCGCATCGTCGCTCGCCTGCGTCACCATACCGGTGATCGGCAGGTCGAGCGAGGCGACCAGATAGCTGGCCGGCCCATAAGCCACCACGCTGTCGCCCAGCATCACCCGTTTGGCCCCTTGCGCGATGATGCAGAGCGCGGGCCGCTGGAGCATATGCACCGGCTCGTCCGCATGGCTCCAGCGCACCAGCGTCAGGCGCGGGATGGCCGTATCGACGATACCATCGCCATCGGCATATCGGGCAATCTGCTGACCAAGCGCATCATGCGACATAAGGCTTCCTCCTTAACCCAATCTCTATCGACCATGCCTTCACCTGAACAGCCCGCTCACCCCATATCTGGAAAATCGTGCAAGCATCGCGCAAGCCCATTCTACCGCCCCCACCCCATGATGGCCCATCCATGGGTCATCGGATCGACGGTCGATCCGCCCAATGGAGACAGGATATGGCAATCGACAACAAGGTCATCGCGATCACCGGCGCCAGCAGCGGAATTGGTGAGGGCACGGCGCGGCTGCTGGCGGCGCGCGGCGCGAAGCTGATGCTGGGCGCGCGGCGCACCGACCGGCTGGCCCGCCTGGCCGACGAACTCAACGCGGCCGGCGGCACGGTCGCCTTCCGCGCGCTGGACGTCACAGACCGCGCCTCCCTCGAGGCGTTCATCGCCGCGACGGAGGCGGAATTCGGCCGCATCGATGTGCTGGTGAACAATGCCGGGCTGATGCCGCTATCGCGCTTCGACAGTCTGAAGGTCGATGAATGGGACCGGATGATCGACGTCAACATCCGCGGCGTGCTGCACGGCATCGCGGCTGCCCTGCCCCGGTTCAAGGCGCAGCGCAACGGTCATTTCGTCAATATCTCGTCGATCGGCGGCTATCGCGTCTGGCCGACCTGCGGCGTCTACAGCGCCACCAAATATGCGGTGCGCGCCATTTCCGACGGGTTGCGCATGGAACATGACGATATCCGCGTGACCGTGGTGTCGCCGGGCGTGGTGGAATCCGAACTGGCCGGCACCATCACCGAAGCGGGCGCCGCCGCCGCGATGCAGGATTTCCGCGCCATCGCCCTCACCCCGGACGCGATCGCCCGCGCCATCGCCTATGCGGTGGAACAGCCCGATGATGTCGATGTGAACGAACTGATCGTGCGCCCGGTGCGGACGATGGATTGATACCGACAAGCGACGATAAGAAGCTTTGCCTCTATGTTCCCCGGCGCAGGCCGGGTCCAGTTCCACGGTCTGAACTGGACCCCGGCCTGCGCCGGGGAACGCTTCCTGAGAAACAAGCTGTCGCGTCTTGGATCGAACCATAGAAAAAGGGTCGCGTCCGATGAAGCGACCCTTTTTCTAAAACCACGTCATTCCCGCCTACGGGGGAATGACGATCGGCTTATGTCAATGGACGAACCGCGCCACCACGTCGCGGTACGACCGGCTGACCTTCACCTGCGCGCCGCTTTCCAGCACCAGGAAACATTCGCCGTTGGTGTGGGGCTTGACCTGCCGCACCTGGCTCAGGTTCACGATGGTGGACCGATGCACGCGCTGGAAATTGCGCGGGTCCAGCCGCTTTTCCAGATCCTTCATCGTTTCCCGCAGGATCAGTGAATTGTCGGCGGTGTAGATGCACATATAGTCGCCCGCCGCGTCGATCCGCTCGATCGAATCCACATCCACGCGGAAAATCTGCCCGCGATCCTTGATGTTGATCAGTTTTTCGAATCGGTTGGACGCCGGCGAGTCATCGTCGGTCACGAAATCGCTCATCGCCTGCGGTGCGACTTCGGCCAGCACTTCGCGCAGTTTCTCGACTTCCTGCACCTGCCGCTTTTCGTTCAGTCGCTGGCGCACGCGGTCCAGCGCGTCGGCCAGCCGCCCTTCGTCCACCGGCTTCATGAGGTAATCGACCGCCTGCGCTTCGAACGCGCGGATCGCATGGTCGCTATAGGCGGTGCAGAAGATGACGAGCGGCGGCTCCACTTCCATCAGCCCCTGGACGACGGAAAAGCCGTCGAAGCCGGGCATCTGAATATCGAGGAACACAAGGTCGGGTTTATGCGTCTTGATCGCGCGGATGGCTTCGCGGCCGTTGTTGCAGGTTTCGATAATTTCGACATCCTCATGCGCTTGCAGACGCAGCTGGAGCCCTTGAATGGCCAGGCTTTCGTCATCGACGAGGATTGTTCTGATGGTCATGCGGCCACTTTCGATGTTTCATCCATGTTAAGCGGAAATTCGATGATGACCGAAAATCCGCCCGGCGTGGAACGCGTTTCGAAGCTCTGTCGTTCCCCGAAGGCCTGAATTAATCGGTCCCGGATGTTCGGCAGGCCCACTCCGGTCCCCTCGCTCATGGGAATGTGCGGCTTCATTCCGCCTTCGTTCAATCCCGGCCCGCTGTCCGATACGACGATCCGGACGTTATCCCCGGCAGGCTGCGCCGTAACCGCGATTTCGGCCCCTTCCTCCTTGGGCGTCACCGCATATTTGATCGCATTTTCGACCAAGGGCTGGAGCAGGAGGGATGGCAAACGCGCAAGGGCGACGGCCGGATCGATGGTGAAGACCGGGCGCAACCGATCCTCGAACCGCATCTTCTCGATCTCCAGATAGAGCTTCAGCGTCTCTATCTCCTGCTCGATCGTCACCTGCGCGGTCGGCTCGTTGATCAGCGTATAGCGCAGGAAGGACGACAGGCGCGACAGCATCGCATTGGCCCGGTCGGTCTGTTTGAGCAGCACCAGCGTAGAGATGCTGTTGAGCGTGTTGAACAGGAAATGCGGGTTCAGCTGGTACCGCAGCATCGCCAGCTGCGCGTTCGCCGCCTGATTCTCCAGCCGCAACAGCTGATCCGCCTGCTCCTCCACCGTCAGGTAGAAGTTGATCGCATAATAAAGCGAGGACCAGGCGCCGAGCAGCGTCATCGACAGATAGAAGGCGCCCAGAAACAGTTGCAGCCCCGCCGTCTCGCTCGCCCGATTTTGCGTGGAAAAGACCCAGGCGTCGATGAACGCGACCAGCCCCGCCGCGAACACCACGGTCACGATCGACACGCCCCAGGTGATGATCGGCCGCTTCTTCACCAGAAAGCGGAACATCACCGCGATCAGCAGCGTCACCGAATAGCCCGAGACGGTGGAGATCAGTACCGGCACCAGGCTGGAAAGCGGCTGGCCATTGGCGATGGTGGACGATCCGCGCAACAGGAAAGCCCCGGCCCATCCCAGCGACTGGAGGTTCCAGAAAGCGCGATTCTTGTCAGCGAAAAAGGGCTGAGGCTTGATGCGGGGGACGGTGACGGACATTGCGTCCAGACTTAGGCGATTTGTGCGCCCGGTCAAAGATGCTTTGCGTCCGGGTGGTCGGATCGGCCTGAGCCTCTCGCTAAGCTCATTGCCACGCCGGACGATGTTTTGCGTGGAAACACAACATCAAGCCCCTTCCTTGAACGGAAGGGGTGACAGCAAAGTCAGCTTCTACCCCCCTCAAGCCGCGACAGCCGGCTCCTCGGTCATCGGCGTCACCTCGTCGGTGCACAGCCAGACCAGATCGGCCAGTTCCAGCGTGCGCCCGTCATGCGCCAATATGCCGATCGGCCGGATCGGATGGCCATCGCGCTTGTCGGCCAGCACCTGGCAGGCGGGCGTGCCGCATCCCCATTTTTCGCCCCACTGGCGCAGCGCGATCATGGCGGGGGCAAGCCCCTGCCCCTTTTCGGTCAGCCGATATTCGACCTTCCGCCGGTCGCACTGCATCGGTTCGCGCACCAAAATGCCATTTTCGACCAGCCGGGCGAGCCGGTTGGCCAATATGTTGCGGGCGATACCCAGCGTCGATTGAAACTCTTCGAAATGGCGGATGCCCGACAGGGCACCGCGCAGGATGAGGAACGACCAGCGTTCGCCCATCATCTCCAGCGCGCTGGGCAGCGCGCATTGTTCCAGATCCTGAGCAAGGTTATGTTTCATGGCCCTAACGCATAGCGTAAAGTCACAGGCGTTGCAAAATCGCCGCCTTATTCATTCAAATGGGATTTTTTTGTTGCACCGCAAGCCCGTTCTCACACAATCGGGCAACGATGCTGCGTCAATATGAACTTGTCGAACGGGTAAAGCGCTACGATCCGGATGCGGACGAAGCGATGATCAACCGCGCCTACGTCTTTTCGGTCCAGAAGCATGGCAGCCAAAAGCGCGCCAGCGGCGACCCCTATTTCAGCCACCCGATCGAGGTGGCGGGGATTCTCACCGACTTCAATCTGGACGACCAGACGATCGTGACCGCGCTGCTGCACGACACGATCGAAGATACGCTCGTCACTTATGAGGAGATCGAAAGCGCGTTCGGCAAGGATGTCGCGCGCATGGTCGATGGCGTGACCAAGCTGTCAAAGATCGAGGCCATGTCCGAAAATGAGCGGGCCGCGGAGAATCTCCGCAAATTCCTGCTCGCCATGTCGGACGATATTCGCGTGCTGCTGGTGAAGCTGGCCGACCGGCTGCACAATATGCGCACGCTGCACTTCATCAAGAATCCCGACAAGCGCCGCCGCATCGCCAAGGAGACGATGGATATCTATGCCCCGCTGGCGGAGCGGATCGGCATGTATGATTTCATGCGCGAAATGCAGCTGCTCTCTTTCCGCGAGATCGAGCCGGAAGCCTATGCCAGCATCACCAAGCGGCTGGAGCAGTTGAAGGAAGGCGGCCATGACAAGGTCGACCGGATCGGCGCCGAACTGCAATTGCTGCTGGCGGGCAAGGGCATGTCGGTCAGCGTGTCGGGCCGCGAAAAGCACCCCTATTCCATCTTCCGCAAGATGCAGGAACGGCATATCAGCTTCGAGCAGCTGACCGACGTCATGGCCTTCCGCGTCATCACCGACAGCCATGAAGACTGCTACCGCGCGCTCGGCATCATCCACCAGACGTTCAAGATGGTGCCCGGCCGGTTCAAGGATTATATCTCCACCCCCAAGCGCAACGGCTATCAGTCGCTGCACACCACGGTCATCCATCAGGACAATGCCCGGATCGAGGTGCAGATCCGCAGCCGCGACATGCATAATGACGCCGAACTCGGCCTGGCCGCGCATTGGGCCTACAAGCAGAAGGGCGACGCCACCGACCATCATGCCGCCTGGCTGCGCGACCTGGTCGAAATCCTGGAGCAGAGCCAGGATGCGGACGAGCTGCTCGAACATACCCGCATGGCCATGTATCAGGACCGCATCTTCGCCTTCTCGCCCAAGGGTGAGCTGCATCAGATGCCCAAGGGGTCGACCCCGGTCGACTTCGCCTATGCGGTCCACACCTCGCTCGGCAACCAGACGGTGGGGGCCAAGGTCAACGGCCGCGTCGTGCCCCTGCGCACCAACCTTGAAAATGGCGATCAGGTCGAAATCCTGAAATCCGAAGGGCAGGAACCGCAGCCCGGCTGGCTGACCTTCGCCATCACCGGAAAGGCCCGCGCCGCCATCCGCCGCTACATCCGCCAGAAACAGCGGGGCGAGGAAATCAAGCTGGGCGAAAAGCTCTATGACGAGATTGTGGGCCGCTTCTCCCCCGACCTGGCGAAGGAACTGGGCGACAAGGCGCTGACCGCCGCGTTGAAGCGCCTGAAGCTGGAGGATCGCGCGTCATTGATGGTGGCGATCGCGACCCACCGCCTGCTCGACAGCGAAGTGATGGAGGCGCTGGTCCCCGGCTCCACCTCGCATGAAGGCATGGCCGAAGCGCATCCGCGCCAGCACGAACCCGTATCGATCCGCGGCCTGACGCCCGGCATCGCCTATAATCTGTCCGATTGCTGCCACCCGGTGCCGGGCGACCGGATCGTGGGCGTGCGCCGCACCGGCGAACCGATCGAGGTGCACACGATCGACTGCCGCTCGCTGGAGGTGGATCAGGACGACGACTGGGTCGACCTGTCGTGGGACAGCAAGTCGAAGGGCGGCACCGCCCGCCTCTCCGTCATCGTCAAGAACCAGCCGGGCGCGCTGGCCGCCGTCGCCAACGTCTTCGGCGCGACCAAGGCGAACATCCTCAACCTGCAACTGGTCAACCGCGAAGGCCCCTTCCACACCGACATCATCGACCTGGAAGTGGCGGACGCGCAGCATTTGAACCGCATATTGTCGGCGTTGCGGGCGATCGACGTGGTGGTGCAGGCGGACCGGGTTTGAGGGAATTGGCGACGTAAATGGAGATAAGGCAGGATAATCCAATGGCTTCGCATGTGGCGGAGCTACTGACCCACCATCTCTCCGAGCTTCAAGCAGTGATGGGCGGCCACGCTTTCGCGCTCGATGCGAGCGGCTTGGCTGCTCCTGGCGTGACGTTCTGGACGGCGTGGCAGGATAGCAAGCTGCTGGGCTTCGGCGCGCTCAAGGAACTGGACGGCGCTCATGGCGAGGTGAAGTCGATGCGGGCAGCCCCGGCGGCGCGTGGAACGGGGGTCGGCCGAGCCTTGCTCGATCACATCATCGCCGAAGCGCGAACGCGCGGATATGCAAGGTTGAGCCTGGAAACCGGAACGGCCGCGCTGCACGTCCCCGCTGTCGCTCTCTACCGCAGCGCCGGCTTCATCCAGTCCGAGCCGTTCGCCGACTACCGGCCGAGCCCGCACAATCAGTTCTTCCATCTCGATCTGGCCGGCGCCAGGTCTTAAATGGCGAAAATGCGCGCCTGCTGATCGCACCGACGGTCGCGGGCGGAGTTAACTTGCCCGAAATCTGTTACCGATTGCCGATTCCCAACATCGTGCGACATTCCCTTTCCTATTAGGATTTTGTCTGATCCATCCTCGAAGATGGATCACGCCTTCCCAGCTCGCGCAGGAACCTTGCACAATTCGCCATCACCGGTGCATCGCGGGCGCGTCCCCGTCGCCACATTGTCGCGCCGGTGTCGCGTTCCTGCGACCTGCCCGCTGTTGGAAGGGACGCGTCGCGAGCGCCTGGCGGAAGCCTTGCGAGCGCTTCGGGCGCTTTTACCCCGGCAACGGTGTGAACTTCGCCCGTCGCGTCGCCGAGCCGTCCCGCCACGCCAGAAACCGCGTGACATCGCCGTCCATTTCCCCTAATGGCGCGCCAGCAGATCGGTGGCTGAACCCCGCCGATCTTCCGTCCGAGACAGTTGGTGAAGGGAATATGCCCTTCTTAATCTCCAGCCTAGACGGGGAAAAGTTCTTTACCGAACGGGTCATGCACCCGATTCGGGTCTGCCTGTTCCTCATGAGGGGACATGGCCGGTCGATCTCTCCCCTTCGGACTTAGTGCCCCGCGCGCCCAACAGGCTTGCGGGTTTTAGCCGTTCGCTTGGACCTTTCCCGGCGAAGCGAACATGAAGTGGAGTAATGGCATGGATCGTAATCAGAAAGCTGATGTCGTTTCCGCGCTGAACGCAGAACTGAACGAAGTTGGCGTGGTCGTCGTGACCCGCAACCTCGGCATGACCGTCGCACAGTCGACCGTCCTGCGCCAGAAGATGCGCGAAGCCGGCGCGACCTACAAGGTTACGAAGAACCGCCTCGCCCGTATCGCCCTTGATGGCACCAGCTACACCGGCCTGAGCGACCTGCTCACCGGCCCGGTTGGTCTGGCCACCTCGGTCGACCCGGTTGCAGCCGCCAAGGTTGCGATCGATTTCGCCAAGACCAACGACAAGCTTGAGATCGTTGGCGGCGCGATGGGTGAAGTGCTGCTCGATGCAGAGGGCGTCAAGGCGCTCGCATCGATGCCGTCGCTGGATGAACTGCGTGCGAAGCTGGTCGGCCTTCTGGTCGCCCCGGCTACCAAGCTCGCAACCGTCACCCAGGCACCGGCTGCGCAGCTTGCGCGCGTCTTCAACGCCTATGCGGAGAAGGAAGCGGCGTAAGTCGTTCCCGACCTGTTTTTTTGACCCTCATCTGACGGGGCATTTCGCCCCAAAAAAGGAAATATATCATGGCAGACATCAACGCTCTGGTCGACCAGCTCTCGGCCCTCACCGTCCTCGAAGCCGCCGAACTGTCGAAGGCTCTGGAAGAAAAGTGGGGCGTTAGCGCCGCTGCTGCCGTCGCCGTTGCCGGCCCGGCCGCTGCCGCCGCTGCACCGGCTGCTGAAGAGCAGACCGAATTCGACGTGATCCTGACCGGCGACGGTGGCAAGAAGATCAACGTCATCAAGGAAGTCCGCGCCATCACCGGCCTGGGCCTGACCGAAGCCAAGGCTCTGGTCGAAGGCGCTCCCAAGGCTGTCAAGGAAGGCGTGAACAAGGACGAAGCCGACAAGCTGAAGAAGCAGCTTGAAGAAGCCGGCGCGACCGTCGAGCTGAAGTAATCGGACTGGCCCCAGTGCGAAAGCGTCGGGGCACACCGATCCGGTTTCAGCCGGAGAAACAGGGGCGGCACCTTCGGGTTGCCGCCCCTTCTTCGTGGGCGCCGCATCGGGGCGTAAAGTGCCGGCTTCGGGTGTGGGACGCTATCCTTGGCCCTCTCCCGTCTTCACAGAAGAGGACGCATAAGGCCGAAGCGCCCCCGCTTCCGATCAATAATTCCACTGCACCTGCGTACGGATCAGGCTACCTTCGGCCCGGCCCACGCGCCGCTCGTCCGCCTCGCTCCGCTTCATCCGGGCATAGGCCAGCGTCCATTCCAGCGCCTTCCATATCTGCCACTCGACACCCAGTTCGAGTTCATCGGTTTCCAGTCGCGGCGCGCTGGTCGATGCCTTCCACCCGCCGCGATAGCGCTGCCAGCGACCATAGGGTATCAACGTACCGACCGTTTCGGTGGGCAGGCGGTACATCATCTGGACATAGCCGCCGCTCAGCTTCTTGGTGTCGATCGACTGGCTGGCCAGGTCATATTCCGGCCCCTTGCCCCAATTCCATTCGGCCTGGATGCCGAAGGGCTGCGGATAGAGCATCGCGTGCAGGCCGACGCGATTATCCTTGTAGGCGACCGGGCTGATGGATCCGCTGCGCAATTCGGGCTGGACATCGTTCAGCATCGCCGATCCGCCGATTTCGACCACCTGCCCGCCCAGGTCGAAAGGCCATGTGGCAAAGGCGACCTTCATCAATCCCCGGTTCTGCTCGGTCCGGTTGATACCCTGACCGTTGAACACGCCGACGCCAAAGGCGCCGTAATTGCCGAACAGCTTTTGCCCGTCATCCCCCAGCCGGTCCCAGATCTTCTGCACCGACGGCGGCGTATAATAAGCGATGACGCCCAGATCGCGCTCGCTGGGCACCGCGCTGTTGATCGCGTCGCTCCGGTCCAGCGTCAGGCGGTTGGACGAGGACTGCATATTCTCCCAGCCATAGGGCACTTTGGACTGGCCTAGGCGCAGGCGGAAATTCTTGTCCTTGTCGATGAAGATGTCGGCATAGGCATCGCGCAATTGGACATAGCCCTCGCGCCGTTCGCTGCCGGCCTGATTGTTCACCGCCGTCGCGAAATCGGATTGGAAATAGAGCGATACGCGATCGGACACATCGCCCTGCAACACCAGCCGCGCCCGACGCAACGAAAAGCCGCCACGATCGGAAATCGCACTGTCATGGACGGACCGCAGGCGCGATACGCCCGCCGGTGCGCTATCGTCGCCGGACAGGAAGGCGTTGTAGCGCATCTGGGTATAGCCGCGCAGCGACAGCTTTTCGTACCAGGCCTTCGACTTGGGCGATGGCGCCGATGCCGCAACGGCGACAGGTGCGGCGGCAGGCGGCGTGGCCGTCGCGGCCAGAGCGGAGGACGCGCCCTCGCCAGCCAAAGGTGCGGCCGCAGGACCGGGCGTCGGACCTGGCGCCGGCGCATTCCTGCTGGCGGCCAGCGCGGACGTGAGCGCCTGCACCTGCGCCTTCAACTCGTCTATCTGCTGCTGCAACGCGGCGTTGCTCTGCGCCTGCGCCACCTCCGGCATCAGGGCGATCAGGCTTACCGCCAGCATCGCGCCTTTCCATCTTGATCCTGTCATGGCCCCGCCTCCGATCCGAATGCGGCGGAGCATTATGTCAGTCTGATGACGTGAAAATGACATTTACATCTCACTTTGATGACAGCGGTGGAGGGATGGTCGAGAAGCGTCGCGGGTGCATGGCGCGTGAGGCCCGTCATCGCTGGCTTATCGCGATGGGCGCGTCTTCCTGCCCGTCGGGTGTTTCCACCTGCCCCCCAAATGCTCTAAGCCTTCGATCAGCATGTTCATCTTCACCCCCTTCGCCCGGTCCTGCCGCCGCGCCACGCTGGTCGCCGGAGTGGGGCTGGCCCTGCTCGCAAGCGGCTGTTCGGACGAGGGCAAGGGGCCGGTCGTCGTGAGCGTACTGGGCGATAAAGACGATTTCGCGAAACCGCTGCTCCATCTGCCCGACCCCGGCGCCAAGCTGATATTGGAGGCGACGGCACAAGGGCTGGTCGCCTTCGATGCCAGCGGCGAAATCCTGCCCGCGCTGGCACAGCGCTGGATCGTGGAGGATGACGGACGATCCTATATTTTCCGCCTGCGCCGCGCTTTCTGGGCCAATGGCGCGCGCGTCACCGCTCCCGATGTCGCCCGCATGCTGATGGCGCGAATCGAATCGCTGCGCCGGCTCGACCCGGACGGCCCGCTCGATGTGGTGCAGTCGGTCGTGCCGATGACCGGCGAAGTGATCGAAATCCGCCTGACCGCCCCGCGCCCCTATGTATTGCAAATGCTGGCTCAGCCGCAAATGGCCGTGCTGTCGCGCGACGGCGGCACCGGCCCCTATCGCCGCGCGACCAGAGGCAACGCTTCTTATCTGACGCCCGTGGACCGCACGAGCGGCGACGACCCCGACGAACCGCCATCCCCTTCCCAAACGCTGGTTCTGCGCGCCGAACGTGCTGCGCTGGCGATCATCCGCTTCCGGGAAAGGGATGCCGCGCTGGTGCTGGGTGGCCGCTTCACCGACCTGCCGCTGCTGGTGCCGGCCGGTGTCGACCGGAACAGCGTCCGGGTCGATCCGGTCAACGGCCTGCTCGGCCTTGCAGTCACCGGTCAGGGCAAGCTGCTGGACGATCCGGCCATCCGCGCCGCGATCAACATGAGCATCGACCGCAGCCAGTTGCCCGCCCTCTTCCCGCTGGGCGGCTGGGCGACCAGCGAGCGGCTGCTGCCCGATCAGATGGACCTTGGCCGCGCGCCCACGGATCCCGATTGGGCAGGACTGCCGCTCGACCAGCGGCGCGCGCAGGCCGGGGCCAGCGTCGCCCGCTGGCGCGCCGATAACGGTGCGCCGCCGCCGCTGCGCATCGCCCTGCCGCGCGGCCCCGGCGCCACCTTATTGTTCGGCATGCTGCGCCGCGACCTCGCCACCATCGGCCTGCCCGTCCGGCGCGTGGCGCTCACCGCCGAAGCCGATCTGCGGCTGGTCGATGAAGTCGCCGCCTATGACAGCGCGCTCTGGTATCTGGGCCGTATCGGTTGCGCGCGCAAAATCCATTGCAGCGATGCCGCCGATGCGCAGCTTCACGCTGCCAGCCTGGCCCCGACCATGGACGAACGGGTCGCCCGCATCGCCGAGGCGGAAGCGCAGATGGTCGGCCATAACGGCTATATCCCCCTGGGCGCCCCGGTGCGCTGGTCATTAGTGTCGAAGCGGCTCACCGGCTTCCAATTGTCCGCCCGTGCGCGCCACCCATTGAACCATCTCTTGCGCACCACCAATTAAGGGGGCCGAGGAGAATTTTCAGATGGCGATTTCCCAGGACCAGTTCGACCGTATCGCGCGCGAAATGCCCGGTTTCGGCCGCGACCCCGCCTCGATCCGCCGTCGGATCGAAGCGATGGAGGCGGTGCTGGAAGGGCTGTTCGTCATTCCGGGCACCAAATATCGCGTGGGCCTCGACAGTCTGGTCGGGCTGGTCCCGGTGGTGGGCGATCTTGCCACCGCCGCCATGGGCGCCTGGATCGTGTGGGAGGCCCGGAACCTCGGCATGTCGAAATGGCAGATCACCCGCATGGCCGCCAATGTCGGCGTGGATACGGTGATCGGCGCCATTCCCTTCGCCGGCGACCTGTTCGACTTTCTCTACAAGTCGAACACCAAGAATCTGCGCATCATCCGCAAGCATCTCGACCGCCACCATCCCGCGACGGTGACGATCGACGCATAATCAGGCCTTCGGTTCGATCCGCAACTGCGCCCGGTCCTTCACCCCGCCCTGCTGCGGCGGGCAGCTGATGTAGCGATAGTTGCGGTTCATGCATATCCACACTTCGCTGAGCGCGCCGTCGCGCGTCACGTTCAGGCGAATGCCGTCCGCGACCATCCCCTTATTCTCCGCTGCAAAGGCCTGTGCGAAATCCCGTGCCGACAAGGTCGGCCGCGCAGCCAGCGCCGCCATGTCGGGATAGCGCAGCCCCTGATACAGCTTGCGCGACAGGGCGAAGAATTTGGTCGGATTGGTCGGCATGCAGGTGCCATGCTTTTCCCATTCATGCTGGATCAGCTGCACCGACGGCGTCGAACAGAGATGATCGCGGACCACCTTGCGCGGCAGGACGCCCGAAGCCTTGCAATATTGCGGCCATTCCTGCCCATAGCCGTCCGGCCACAAACCATGCAGGGTGAAGGCGAAATCATTGCCCGACTGGCACTGAAACGCATCGCGCGCACCACCCCGCGACGTCTTGCAATATTGCGGCGTCCAACTGACGGCCAGCGTATAATAGCCGATCGGCAGCACCCGCTTGGGATCATCGGACGTCGGCCCTTCGACCTTCGGCCGCGCGATCACTTCCGGCAGGCGGCACTGATTGGCCTGTGCCATGGCCACGCCCGGCATGGCGATCGCGATGAGGGGCAGCAGCATTTTAAGCATAAGCGAAATCCAGTCCGATGTCGGCCGCCGGCGCCGACTGGGTCAGTCGGCCGACGCTGATATAGGTGACGCCCGTTTCCGCCTTGGCGCGAATCGTGTCCAGCGTGACCCCGCCCGAGGATTCGGTCGGCACCCGCCCACCGATCAGCGTCACGGCCCCGCGCAGCGTCGGCGCATCCATATTGTCGAGCAACAAATGGGTGGCGCCAGCGGCCAGCGCCGGCTCGATCTGGTCCACCCGATCGACCTCGACGATGATCCGCTCGACGCCTGCAGAAACAGCACGGCGCACCGCTTCGTCGACCGATCCGGCGACGGCGACATGATTGTCCTTGATCATCGCCGCATCCCACAGGCCCATGCGATGATTGGTCGCCCCGCCCTGCCGCGTGGCATATTTTTCCAGCACCCGCAGCCCCGGGATCGTCTTGCGCGTGTCGAGCAAGGTCGCACCCGTCCCCAGGATCGCATCGACATAGGCCCGCGTCATCGTCGCGATGCCGGTCAGATGCTGCACCGTATTGAGCGCGGACCGCTCCGCCGTCAGCATCGCCCGCGCCTTGCCCCGGATGCGCAGGATGTCGGTCCCGGCCGCCACGCGATCGCCATCGCGATGCAACAGTTCGATCTCGACCTCCGGGTCCAGCGCCCGGAAGAACGCCACCGCGATCGGCAACCCCGCCAGCGTCACATCGTCCCGGCTGTCCATCACCCCGTCGAAGATCGCGTCGGCAGGAATCACCGCCTCACTGGTCACATCGCGCCCGTCGGGGCCAAGGTCTTCGGCCAGCGTGGCCGCCACGAAAGCATCAAGGTCGAAACCGGGGAGGGAGAAGGTCATGGCGCTTTCTCTAGCCATATGGCGCATCCCTGCAAACCCCTCTCGAAAGAGGGTCGTGATTGACTTAGTCCATAGCTTAGTCCACCTTTCTCGAATGACCCAGATCATCAACGTCCATGACGCCAAGACGCACTTTTCCAAGTTGCTGAACCGTGCGCATGCAGGCGAGGAAATCATTCTGGCAAAGGCTGGCAAACCTTATGCAAAGCTGGTGCCCATCGTCGAAGAACGACCGCAACGGCGGCCGGGACGTTTCGAGGGACAGTTTGTGGTCGATGATAGCGCATTTTTCGATCCCCTTCCGGAGGAAGAGCTTCGTCTTTGGGAAGGACGTGACGATTGAGATGCCTGCTGGATACGCATGGCCTCATCTGGTGGTGGGCACGCTATCCAAAATTACTGGGCACCAGCGCCTATGCTGCTCTCAATGATCCGCTGAACGATATTTTTGTCAGCGCGGCAACAGGGTGGGAGGTTGCTACGAAGAACCGCACTCATGGCATCGATCTTCCCGTTAAAGTCGAAGACTTCGAGGCTGCCGTGGCCGATGAGGGCTTCATAACGTTGGACGTGACCATGAGTCATGCCGTCCATGCGGGGAATTATGACCTACCCCACCGCGACCCGTTCGACCGCCTGCTTGCCGCGCAAGCAGAACTGGAAGGCCTGACACTACTCACCTGCGACAAGGCCTTCCGCGACTTTCCCTGTAAAGTCCTCTGGGATTAGGGCCGCGTGCCCACATCGCCCTGCCCCACCGTGCCGCTGGCCATTTCCAGCATCCGGTCGAGACTCTTCTTCGCCTGCAACCGCAGCGTCTCGTCCATCTCGATGCGCGGCTGCAAGTCGCGGAGCGACAGATACAGCTTCTCCATCGTGTTGAGCGCCATATAGGGGCAGATGTTGCAGTTGCAGTTGCCGTCCGCACCGGGCGCCCCGATGAAATTCTTGTCCGGCACGGACTTCTGCATCTGGTGGATGATATGCGGTTCGGTCGCCACGATCAGCGTGTCGCCGGGCATCGTCTTGGCAAAGTCCAGGATGCCGCTGGTCGACCCGACATAATCGGCATGATCGACGATATAGGGCGGACATTCGGGGTGCGCGGCGATCGGCGCGTCGGGGTGGACGGCCTTCAGCTTCAGCAACTCCGTCTCGCTGAACGCCTCATGCACGATGCACACGCCCGGCCACAACAGCATGTCGCGGCCCAGTTTGCGCTTGAGGTACCCGCCCAGATGCTTGTCGGGGCCGAAGATGATCTTCTGATCCTTGGGGATCTGCGCCAAAATCTTTTCAGCGGACGAGGATGTCACGATGATGTCGGACAGCGCCTTCACCTCGGCCGAACAGTTGATGTAGCTGAGCGCAATATGATCGGGATGCGCCTCGCGAAACGCCTTGAACTGGGCCGGCGGGCAGCTGTCTTCCAGACTGCAACCGGCGTCCATGTCCGGCAGCACGACGATCTTCTCCGGCGACAATATCTTGGCCGTTTCCGCCATGAAGCGCACGCCGCAGAAGGCGATGACATCCGCATCCGTCTCCGCCGCCTTGCGCGACAGTTCCAGGCTATCGCCGACGAAATCGGACAGATCCTGAATTTCGGGTGATTGATAATAATGGCCAAGGATCACGGCATTGCGCTCCTTGCGCAGCCGTTCGATTTCAGCGCGCAGGTCGGTGCCCTGCGGAATCCCGGTGAAAGCGTTCATACCCTGTAACTCCTGCGTCCCTGCAAAGCGGGCTTACCGCGCGCCCTAGCGGGCCTGTCTCCGGTTTGCCAGTACCTCGTTGATCGGCGTGGTGACGTCCCACCGCTCGCGACTATCCGCCTTGCGCTCCGACGGGAAGGTCACGATCACCCGCGCATCGCCAAAACCCATCGCGGCCAGCGGCGCACCCATCAGCTTGGCCGTCGCATTGCGTCCATATTCGCGCGCCTGTGCCATGCGTTCGGGCGACCGGGCGGAGGCTTCCGCCCGCGCCTGCGCATGGGCGGACGCCTTGCGGCTCAATGCCTCGCCCGCCTCGCGCGTGACGAACATGCCGCTGATGCGCACCAAAGTCCGGCGCGCTTCGTCCACATTGGCCTTGTCCGGCTTCACGTCCGGCGCGTTCACAATCAGTGTCCGGCTCTTTGCGTCCCATTCCAAGTCACGCGCCGTCAGGCCCGACAGGTCGATGAAATAATCGACCGAATAGGGCATCTTCACCACCTGATCGGATTTCAGCCAGCCAAAGCCGCGCACGTCCTGCGCCGTACTCTGGACCACGCCGTTCAGCCGCGACACGCGCAGGTCGCTGGTACCGGCGATCTTCTCGGCGATGATCTTCGTCACCGTCGACCCGTCATCCTCGACCGTAACGACATAGTCGCGATTATAGCGCTGCCAGCCGACCAACATCGCCGCCCCCACGAACAGGATCAGCAATGCAACGCCGGTCGGCCCGGCATAGCGTTTCAATGCGCCTCTCAACGCATCTGCCATCGACCGTCCCCGGTGGGTTCGGCCAGTCCCCGACCGCCCAGGTCGATCAGATGCGCCAGCACCGATCGTCCGGCGGCGCCATGCAGGCGCGGATCGACGCCCTTGTACATCTCCGCCACCATGTCCGGGATGGCGCTGTCGCCATTGCGTTCGAGGAAGCGCAATATCTGCCCCTCCCGCTGCTTGCGATGCCCCATCATCCCGCGCACCAACCGCTGCGGATTCTCGATCGGCTCGCCATGGGCGGGGTAGTAGACGACATCATCGCGGCCCAGCAGCAATTGCATGGACCGCATATAATCGGTCATGTCGCCATCGGGCGGCGAAATGACGCTGGTGGACCAGCCCATCACATGATCGCCGCTGAACAGCGCCTTTTCTTCCAGTAGGGCAAAGCATAGATGATTGGACGTATGGCCCGGCGTCGCCACCGCCGCCAACGTCCATCCCGGACCACTCACCTCATCGCCATCGGCCAGCACTTGGGTTGGCCGATAATCGGCGTCGAACGCCGCATCGGCGCGCGGCCCGTCATCGTCCAGCGTCAGTGGCGCGCAGCCGATCACCGGCGCGCCGGTCAGGTCGCTCAGCGGCCGCGCGGCGGGGCTATGGTCGCGATGGGTATGGGTGCATAATATCGTCACCACCGGCCGCCCCGCAATCGCGGCGGTCAGCGCCGCCAGATGATCGGCATCGTCCGGCCCCGGATCGATCACCGCCACCGCCTGCGCGCCGACTATATAGGTCTGCGTGCCCGTATAGGTGAAAGGCGACGGATTGGGCGCCAGCACGCGATGAACCAGAGGGCTGAGCGCCATCATGACGCCGGTCGGCAGGTCGGCCGGATCGAAGGGAGGTGCCATGCCCACCCATGTGCCCATTTACGCGCGGATTTCAAGGGTGACGGATATGTCGACAGGCCCTCTCACCGTCACCCAAGCGAAAGCTGGGGTCGCAGGCGACGAGGCGCTAGGCGGCCTGAGATCCCAGCCTTCGCCGGGATGACGGTGAAAAACATAGACCTTCCGTTAGCCATCCCGCCCACCTGTCCTACTCCGCCGCCCTCTGATATGCTCGCTTCATGCCGATCCCGCACGCCTCTTCACCATCGCTTGCCTCGCAACAATATGTCCAACGCCTGTTCCAAAATGTCGCACTTAGCGGGAAATGTGCGAAGTTAAGCGGGGCTTTTCCAACATGAGCGCCGCCCTCCCTGAACGCTGGCGCCAGCATCTCGCGCTTGATCGGCGCCGTTCCACCCACACCGTGCGCGCCTATGTCGCCACGGCCGAACGGCTGATCGCCTTCCTTGCGGAGCATAGGGGCGAGGCTATCACCCCGGCGCTACTCGCCAGCCTCGATCAGGCCGACCTGCGCGCCTTCCTGTCCAGCCGCCGCGCCGACGGCATCGGCAACCTGTCCGCCGCGCGCGAACTGTCCGCCGTGCGCGGTTTCCTGAATTTCGTCGGCGGCGACGATGCCCGCGTGCCGCATCTCAAAGGTCCGCGGGTCAAGCGCGGCCTGCCCCGCCCCGTCTCCCCCGACGAAGCGATCGCGCTGGCGCAGGATATCGCCGAAACCGCCCGCGACGGCTGGATCGGCGCGCGCGACTGGGCGGTGCTGTTGCTGCTCTATGGCGCGGGCCTGCGCATCGGGGAGGCGATGGGCCTGAATGGCGACATCCTGCCGCTCGCCGACACGCTGCGCGTCACCGGCAAGCGGAACAAGACCCGCATTGTCCCGCTGCTGCCGCAGGTGCGCGACGCGATCACCGCCTATCTCGATCTCTGCCCTTACCCGCCGGCCCGAGACGAGCCTTTGTTCCGGGGTGCGCGCGGCGGGCCACTGTCCCCCGCGCTGATCCGCCGCGCAGTGCAGGGCGCGCGCGGGCGCCTCGGCCTGTCGGACCGCACCACGCCGCATGCGCTACGCCATAGTTTCGCGACCCATCTGCTCGGCCGCGGCGCGGACCTGCGCTCCCTTCAGGAACTGCTCGGCCATGCCAGCCTGTCCTCGACGCAAATCTACACGCAGGTCGATGCCGCCCATCTGCTCGACATCTATCGCAACGCCCACCCGCGCGCCTGACATCGCCTTATATCGGCCGCAATCGCAGGACAGCTTGCACGCTCCTTGGCCCTGAGGGGACTATGATGATGCTGCGTCTGATATTGGCCCTGCAAAGCGTCGGCGCCGCCGACATTCCCGCCGATTTCGACCTGAACAAGGTGAAGCCCTCACCTGACGCCAACGCCATCGTCGTCACCGCGCGCCGCCAGAGCCAGCGGGTCGATAACGAGCCTGTCCCATTGAATAGCGAACCGCCACTCGGCCGCGCGGAAATGGGGCTGTTCGGCAAGGTGAAGGGCAATGTCCGCGCCGAAAGCCAAAGCTTCAGCAACGGCACCACCTCTCAACGGGTGATGGTGGGGGTGAAGATCCCCTTCTAGCCTTTGGGCCGCCAGGTCGCGAGCCGCCACAGATAGAGCAGCACCGCCCCGACGACGCAAGCGGTCGCCGCCGGCCCGACATAATGGTCGATATTGCGGAAATTCTGCCCCAGCACATAGCCGGCATAGGCCAGGATGACGTTCCAGATCAGCGCCCCGCCGGTGGTCCACAACAGGAAACGGACATGCCCCATGCGGAACAGCCCGGCCGGCAGCGATATCATCGTGCGGAACGCCGGCATGAAGCGAAACACGAAGACGACGATCTGGCCATATTTGCCGAACAGCCGGTCCAGCGCCTCGACATCGCGCCATTCCAGCGTCGCCCAGCGGCCATAGCGATCGACCAATGGCTTCAACCGGGCAAAGCCCAGCATATGGCCGACCAGATACCAGAAATAATTGCCGATGGTGGTGCCGATGGTGCCGGCCAGCAGCAGCCATTCCATCGCCATCCGCCCCTGGCCGACGCGAATGCCACCAATGCCCATGATCAGTTCGGACGGGATCGGCGGAAAGACATTTTCCAGGATCATCAGAAAGAAGATCCCCCAATATCCACCCGCGTCGATCAGGCGGAGCACCCAGTCGGTCATATCCCTAAACCCGTTCGTGCTGAGTAGAGGCTGAGCCTGTCGAAGCCTCGTATCGAAGCGTCACGCAAAAAATCCTTCGATACGCCATTTCGACAGGCTCAATGGCTACTCAGGACGAACGGTTGAACGGGGTTCATGGCCTCACGCCGCCGCCCGCGCTGCCAATCGCGCGTCGATCGCATCCCAGATCAGCCCGCCCGTATCCGTGCCGTCGAACGCGTCGATCGACACGATGCCGGTCGGCGAGGTCACGTTGATTTCGGTCAGCCATTCACCGCCGATCACGTCGATCCCCACGAACAACAGGCCGCGCGCCTTGAGCTCCGGGCCAAGCGCCGCGCAGATTTCGCGCTCCTTATCGGTCAATTCGGTCTTCGCCGCCGATCCGCCCACGGCCAGATTCGACCGGATCTCACCCTTGCCCGGAATGCGGTTGACCGCGCCCGCGACCTCTCCGTCGATCAGCACGATCCGCTTGTCGCCTTCCGCGACGCCGGGGATGAAGGCCTGCACCATGAAGGGTTCGACCCATGACGCGTTGAACAGTTCCACCAGCGACGACAGGTTCGCGCCGTTGCTGCCGACATGGAACACCGCCACGCCGCCATTGCCGTACAAAGGCTTCACCACGATCTCACCATGCTCGGCCAGAAACGTCTTCACCTGAGCCAGGTCGCGGGTGATCATCGTGGGGGGCATGAAGCGGGCATAATCCAGCACGAACAGCTTTTCGGGCGCGTTGCGGACGCTGGCGGGATCGTTCACCACCAAAGTCTCATCCTGCACCCGCTCCAGCAAATGGGTGGCGGTGATGTAGCTGAGATCGAAGGGCGGGTCTTGCCGCATCCACACGACATCGACGTCGCGGCCCAGATCCAGCAGTTCCGGCTCGCCGAACGCGAAATGGTCGCCCTGCACCTTCTGCACCTTTACCGGCCGCGCCTGCGCCAGCACCCGGCCGTCGCGGAAGGTCAGGTCCGGCGCCAGATAATGATAGAGCCTGTGCCCCCGCGCCTGCGCCGCCAGCATGATATGGAAGGTCGAATCGCCCCCGATCTTGATCCCCTCCATGGGGTCCATCTGCATCGCGACGGTCAGGGGGTTGAGTTGGGTCATCTAAAAGCCTTCCGCTAACAACGGCCGTTCGCTTCGAGCGTAGTCGAGAAGTGGCCAGAACTGCGCTTCCGGTTTCTCGACTTCGCTCGAAACGAACGGGATTGATTGATGGGGCATATGTTCACCCCCCATGCCAGACATTGGCCAGATGGCGCGGCGCGCGGCCCGGCGCAAGGAGGATGACGTCGATTCGCATATCATCGCCCGGTTTCGCCAGATCATGCCACAATATTTCCGCCGCCGCCGCGACCCGCGCCAACCTGCGTTCGTCGATCGCCAGGTCCAGTTCCGCCGCACTCCCCCGAGCCTTCACCTCGACGAAGGCGATCATGCTGCCCCGTCGCGCGACCAGATCCACCTCGCCCGCCGGGGTCCGCATGCGGCGGCCCACAATCTGCCAGCCCCTCAGGCGCAGCCACCAAGCGGCGATGCGTTCGGCCTGTCGCCCGCGCTTCTCCGCCTGCTGTTTGCTCATTCCTCGGCTTCCGCGGCCTTCAATTCCGTCGCCCGGTCGTAGAGCGTCCGCCGGTCCAGCCCCAGCTTCTTGGCCACCTCACCCGCCGCCTTCGATACCGGCAACCGCGTCAGCGCCTCCAGCAAGGCCGCATCTGCATCCTCCGCGCTCGCCGGCGGCGCTTCTCCGGGCGGGCCGACGGTCACGACGATTTCCCCCTTGGGCGGCGCATCGGCGTAACGGGCGGACAGTTCGGTCAACGTCCCCGTCGCCGTCTCTTCGAACGTCTTGCTGATTTCCCGGCTGACCGCCGCATCCCGGTCGCCCAGATGCGCGGCCATCGACGCCAGACTGTCCGACAGGCGCGGCCCGCTTTCGTAAAAGACCAAGGTGGCCCGCAGCGCCGCCACCTCGTCCAGCGCGTCGCCCCGTGCCTTCGCCTTGCTCGGCAAAAACCCCATGAACAGGAAACGATCGGTCGGCAGCCCCGACAGCGTCAGCGCCGCGATCGCCGCGCTGGGGCCGGGCAGGGTCGTGATCCTGCGCCCCGCCGCCCGCGCGTCGCGCACCAGCTTATACCCCGGATCGGAAATCAGCGGCGTCCCCGCATCCGACAGCAAGGCGACCGATTCGTGGCCCATCCGCTCCACCAGTCGCTGCCGCACATTTTCCGCGCTATGATCATGATAGGGGACCATCGGCCGGTCCGACCCGGCATGGCGCAGCAGACGCGCGCTCACCCGTGTATCTTCCACGGCGACCACATCGGCCAGCCGCAGGACTTCCGCCCCGCGCGGCGTAAGGTCACCAAGGTTGCCGATTGGCCCCGCCACGATATAAAGCCCGGGTTCAAGCCCTGAAGGTTCAGTTTCCATAAGGACGCCAGATGACAGAGACGGATGCCCCCCGGCAAGCAAACATGTTCGCCGCCGCAAAAAGGGGCGCACGGATCGCCTTCATGGGGGCGGCGCTGTTTCTGGCCGCCTGTCAGTCGATCGTGCCCAAGGGGCCGGGGCCAGTCGCGCCCACTGGCCCCACCCAGCCGACCGGCCCCGAAGTGGTGCAGGGCCTGCCGACCGACACCGCGCGTCATCGCGTCGCGCTGCTGGTGCCGATGACCGGCACCAATGCGGGCGTGGGCCAGTCGATCGCCAACGCCACCACGCTGGCGCTGCTGGATACCAAGACCGACCGGG
This sequence comes from Sphingobium limneticum, assembly GCF_008710165.1. Classification (NCBI taxonomy): domain Bacteria; kingdom Pseudomonadati; phylum Pseudomonadota; class Alphaproteobacteria; order Sphingomonadales; family Sphingobiaceae; genus Sphingobium; species Sphingobium limneticum. The sequence continues at coordinate 177,244 of NZ_VYQA01000006.1, forward strand.
TACGCATCACCACCTATGACACCGCGCTGGGCGCCGCAGCCGCCGTCAACAAGGCGCTGGCCGACGGCAACCGCCTGATCCTTGGCCCCCTGCTGGCGGAGGATGCCCGCATCATCGGGCCGATCGCCGCGCGCGCCAATGTGCCGGTCGTCAGCTTCTCCAACGACGCCAGCATCGCGGGCAGCGGCGTCTATGTGCTGGGCTACAACACCGCCCAGTCGATCGACCGCGTCGTCGATTATGCCAAGGACAAGGGCCTGACCCGCTTCGGCGCGCTGGTGCCCCGTGGCGTTTATGGCGAACGGGCCGGCAACGCCATGCTGCGCGCGGTCGAGCAGGCCGGCGGCACCGTCGTGTCGATGCAGACCTTCGACCGATCGCCCGCCTCCATCACTGCCGCGGTGAAGAAGCTCCAGGCATCATCCAGCTATGACGCGCTGCTCATCGCCGACAGCGGCCGGGTCGCGTTGCAGGTCGCGCCGATCGTGCGCAAGAATGGCGGCGCCACCGCGCGCCTGCTGGGCACGGAACTCTGGAACACCGACACCGCGCTGGCCGCAAGCCCTGTGCTGCGTGGCGCTTGGTTCGCCAGCGTGTCCGACACGCTCTATCGCCAGCTCGCCAACAAATATCGCGCCCGCTACGGCAGCGCGCCTTTCCGCCTGTCGTCGCTCGGCTATGATTCGGTGCTGCTGACCGTCCGCATCGCGCAGGATTGGAAGCCCGGTTCCCCCTTCCCGGCGGCGCGTCTGCGCGATGCCGGCGGCTTTTCCGGCATCGATGGCGCCTTCCGCTTCAACCGCGCGGGCGTTGCCGAACGCGCGCTGGAGGTCGGCGAAGTCGGCGCCGGCGCCATCACAGTGATCGACCCCGCACCGCGCGGCTTCGGCGAGTAAAGACGATCCTCCCCCGCAAGGGGGAGGATTTAGCGGACCCGCCCCATCGGCAGGATCAGCGGCACATCCCCGTCCCGCTCGATCCGGGCGGTCACGCCATAGACGCGCGCCAATATGTCGGGCGTCAGCACATCCATCGGCGTGCCGTCCGCGACCAGCGCACCATCCTCCATCAGCAGCAGCCGGTCGCAATAGCGCGCCGCCATGCTGAGGTCGTGCAGCACCGTCACCACCAATGCCCCGCCCCGCGCCTCGGTCCGCAGCAGGTCCATCACGTCGATCTGATGTCCGGGGTCGAGCGCGGCCAGCGGCTCGTCCGCGATCAGCGCCCGCGCGCCCACGGCCAATGCCCGCGCCAGCAGCACCCGCGCCCGCTCACCCCCTGACAATTCGGTCGCGACCCGGCCCTTCAAATGTAGCACATCGGCCCGCGCCATCGCCGCCTCGATCACCGCCTCGTCATCTGCCGACAGGCGCGACAGCGGGCCCAGATGCGGCAACCGCCCCAGCGCCACCAGCCGCTCGACACCCAGCGGCCAGTGCAGCGTCTGACCCTGCGGCAGATAAGCGACCGATTTCGCCACGCTCTGCCGATCCAGCCTGGCCACGTCGCGCCCATCGATCAACACTTGCCCGGCTTCCGGCTTCACCAGCCCCAGCAGCGCGCGGATCAATGTAGACTTGCCTGCGCCATTGGGGCCGATCACGCCGACCAACGTCCCCGGCACCATCGTCACGCCGACATTCCGAACCGCCGCATGGCGCCCCAGCCGAACCGACAGCCCTTCCGCAACGATCGTCACCATAGCCGCCGCTCCCGCATCAGATGGACAAGAAAGACCGGTACGCCCAGCAACGCCGTCACCACGCCCAGCTTCAGTTCGTTGGTCGACGGGATCAGCCGCACGCCGATATCCGCCAGCGTCAGCAGCGCCGCCCCGCCCAGCAGCGAGGGCAGCAGCACAGCCGATGGCGACCGGTCGGTCAGCGGCCGGACCAGATGCGGCACGATCAGGCCGATAAAGCCGATCGAACCGGACACCGCCACAGCGCCGCCCACGCCGATCGCCACGCCCAGCATCATGCGCAGCCGCGCCGCCGACAGGTTGACGCCCAGCGCCTGCGCGCCTTCCTCCCCCAATGTCAGCGCGTCCAGCGTCCGCCCGTCGGCCAGCAGCAATGCCGCGCCGACGATGACGCAGGGCAGCGCGATCCAGACATGGTCATAGCTGCGATTTTCCAGGCTCCCCAACAGCCAGCTCATGATTTCCATCGCGGCGAAGGGGTTGGGCGACAGGTTGAGCGCCAGGCTGATCCCCGCCCCCGCCAGCGTCGATACGGCGATGCCGGCCAGGATCAGCGTCAGCGGGCTTTCCGCCGATCCCGACAGCAGGAACAGCGTCAGGATCGCGATCGCCCCGCCAAGGATGGCCAGCAACGGCAATGCCAGCGGATGCAGTTCGGACAGGCCGAAATAGAGCGCACAGACCGCGCCCAGAGCCGCCGAATTGGATGCGCCCAGCACGGATGGTTCGGCCAGCGGATTGCGCAGATAGCCCTGCAACGCCGCGCCCGCCACGCCCAGCATCGCGCCGACCAGCAGGCCCAGCAGCATGCGCGGCAGGCGCAGGTCCAATATGATGGTGCGGGCGATCATGTCGCCGCCACCGGTCAGTACAGCCCAGATGCGCGTCGGGCTGATCGTCACCGCGCCCAGAAATATGGAGGCGAAGGCCGCGCCGACGACGATCAGCGCCAGGCCGGGGATCAACAGGGGATGATAGCGGCCTGCGCTCATGGCTTGCCTCCTTGCCTGTGCTTGTTAAGGCGGTGGGGATGATCGGCCGAATGATCCTTGCGGCGACCGCCCTGTTCGCGCTCAGCGGCGCGGCTGCGCCTCCACGTCGGATCGTATCGCTCAATGTCTGCGCCGACCAATATCTGCTCGCACTGGCCGATCGGGGTCAGATCGCCGCGCTCAGCAGCAACGCCCGCGACCCCACCTTGTCGGCGGCGGCGGAGAAGGCGCGCGGGTTTCGCATCCTGCGCCGCCCGTTGGAAGAAGTGCTGGCGATCCAGCCCGACCTGATTTTGGGCTATCCGATCGGCGAAGACCGGGTGGCCGGCGCCCCGCCGGGCGACTGGCGCACGCTGGGCCTCGCCAGCGCGGAAAGCTATGGCGCGATCCTCGACCAGATCCGTCAGGTCGCGCGCGCCATCGGCCATGCCGACCGGGGCGAAGCGCTGATCGCCGGCATGAACCGCGATCTTGCCACCCTGCCCCATATTGGCCGGGATAAGGTCGCGGCCTATTATCAGCGGCGCGGCTATATGACCGGCACCGGCACGTTGATCGACGATCTCATGCATCGCGTTGGCCTCACCAATCTCGCCAGCCGGCTCGGCAAGCCGATGCTGGCGCAGATATCGCTGGAGGAAATGGTCGCCGCTCGCCCCGACTGGCTGATCGTGGAAAGCGCGACCGACCGGGTGGTCGATCAGGGCACGGAAATGCTGCACCATCCCGCGCTGCGCACCATCCCGCGCATCAGCCTGCCGCAAAGCTGGACCGTGTGCGGCGGCCCGGCCTATGTGCAGGCGGCAAGGGCCATCACGGCGCGCCTGAACGCGCCGCGCTGACCCCAGCCAAAAGCCCTCAGAAGCGGACACGCACGCCGCCATAGGCAGCGCGGCCATAGGTGCCGTAACCATAGGCCGTCTGGTAATTCTCATCGGTCAGATTGTCGACGCGACCATAGACTTCCAGATGCTCGCCCACGGGGAAGGAGGCCCTGATGCCGGCCAGCGCATAGCCATCCAGACGGCGCGTGTTCGCCGCATTGTCGAAACTGTCGCCGACCATCGTGACGGTCGCGCCGGTCGACAGGCCGAAGGGCCAGACATAGTCGGCCGACACGCTCACCGCATTGGCGGCGCGGCGGGCCAGACGATTACCATAGGTGGCCGATCCGACCGACCGGTCGCGCGCATCTACATAGGAGTAGCTGCCCGTCACGGTCAGCGCGTCCACCGGCTTCAAGGCGATCGATGCTTCCACGCCCTTGGCGCGGGTGCGGTCCAGATTGGCGTAGCCACCAAAGGGCGGAAGCGAGACGTCATAATTGATCTGGTTGCGGGTATCGCGCTGGAACGCCGTGACCGACAACACCGCGCGGCCACCATCCAGCCGCTGGTCGAAGCCGACATCATAGCTTTTCGACCGTTCCGGGGTCAGCGCCCTGTTGCCGCTAAACGTGTCGTACAACTGATAGAGCGACGGCGCCTTGAACCCCTCGCCATAGCTCAGCCGTACATTTGTCGCGCCGCCATTGGGCGAATAATTGGCGTTGGCGCCAAAGGTGGTCGCGCCGCCGAACTGGCTATGATCGTCATGACGCAGGCCGCCGGTGACGGCCAGGCCCGTGAAGGGCTTCACGATCGCCAGCGCATAGACGCTGTCGATGTTGATCTTCGCGCTCGTCGTGCTGAAGGCGTCGTAATAATCATAGTCCGGCCGCTCATGCTCGTAACCGAAGACCAGCTTGGCCTGATCGACCGGGGCATAGACGCCTTCATATTCGAAGCGCAGGTTGGTGCCGCTATAGCCATAATCGACATCCGCGCCGCGCGCCGAATAATAGTCGCGATCGTTGCGCATCCAGGTGACGGCCGCCCGATTGGTCAGCTTGCCGTCCAGCAGCGCAAGGTTGATGCCGGCATAGCCGACATATTGGTCGGTAATGGCGACTTCGGGCGTATCGGCCAATATATAGGCCGGCGCCGGGAAGCCATCTACGTCCAGATCGGCATGGATATAATAGCCGCGCAGGTCGAGGCTCAGGCTGTCCGAAAAGGCCAGCTTCAATCGTGCATTGGCGGCGATATTCTCGCTGCCGTCGCGCTCTGTGCCGTTGGCGGCCGACGAAATGCCATCGGTGCGGAAATAGGCAGCGCCCACGCCGCCCGACGCGATACCGGCGGTACCGGATATGTCGGCCTTCGCACTGAACGTGTCGCTATAGCCATATTCGGCCGAAGCGTTGGCGCCGAAGCCTTCGGCCGGCACGCCGGTCATGATATTGACCACGCCGCCGATCGCCTGGCTGCCATGCACCACCGAGTTGGAACCGCGCAGCACCTCGATCCGGCGGATATTGCCGGTCAGCAGCGGGCCGAAATCATAGCCGTCGCCAATGCCGCTGGGGTCGTTCACCTTCACCCCGTCGATCAGCACCAGCGTCTGCGTCGTTTCCGCACCGCGCAGCGACACGCCGGTCTGCGCGCCGACGGTGCCGTTGCGGTTGAAACGCACGCCCGGCGTCGTCGCCAGCAGGTCCACCACGTCGATCGCCTGCCGCGTTTTGATCGTGTCCGCGTCGATGACCGTGATCGCCTGACCGACCTCATCGCGCGACTGTTCGATGCCCGCGGCGGTCACGACGATATCGTCGTCCGCCTGCGCAAAGGCCGGATTGGCAGCAACCAGAGCCACCAGCGAAAGTCCATATTTCAACATTGTCATTGCCCCTAAAGCGTCGGTGCGACGTCGGCAGGGGCGTCCGCCCGAAAGCGGTCGGGCCTTTGGGGGGATGACGCCATATCCCGTCCGCAGCCCGATGCGGCCCCGGCCGCATGGCGTCGCTCGACGGAAAACCACCGTGCCCCGACCATCCCCTGGACCAAAGCAAGAGCGACCAAGCGCCGGCCGGTCTCCTGGCTCGCGGGTCACGGCACGATGCACGCCTTCCCGGATTGCTCCAGTGGCTGCCCTTTTTTGGGGGCCAGTGCATCGCGCTATCCGCTCACAGTTGCAGGGACAGCCGTGGATTAAGGCGCTTGTGACGCCCGCACCACATTCCCGATTAACCCGTTTCCGGGCACCGGCGCGATCATGTTGCAGGAAAGACATGCCTCCCCCACACCGCGCGCCATAAGGGAAAGCCGGGACGCTGCCAAGCGGTCCTATGTTTGGCGGATGTCGCTGTGGCCCCGCAGCAACAGGGCGTCGGACCGCGCCAACACGACCAGCGACAATCCCGCCGCCTCGGCCCGCTCCGCCGCCAGCCGGGTTGGGGCAGATATGGTGACCAGTAGGGGGCAATCGGCCAGCACCGCCTTCTCCACCAGTTCATAGGAACAGCGCGACGACAGCAGCGCAAAGCCGCCGTCCCAGTCCGCCTCCATCCGCGCCATCGCACCGATCAGCTTATCGAACGCATTATGCCGCCCGACATCCTCCCGCGCCAGCCGGATCGCGCCGTCCGCCCCGACCCAGGCCGCCGCATGGGCCGCACCGGTCGCGGCGTTGAGTGGCTGATGATCGCGCAAATCCTCTAGTGCGCGAAAGATGGCATCCCGATCCGCCCGCGACGTCGTCGTCACGCGCGGCAAAGGCCGGATCGCCTGCTCCAGATTCTCGATCCCGCACATGCCGCAGGAGGAATCGGACGCGCGATGCCGCACCCGATCCAGCAATCCATCGGTGCGATGCGGCGGCAATGTCGCGCGGGCGACGATCCCCGCGCCTGTATCATGCACATCCACGTCCAGCAGTGCATCGTCCCGGCTCACCAGCCGCTCGGCCAGGCTGAACCCCTGCACCAGATCGCCGATATCGCTCGGCGTCGCCATCAACACCGCATAGCCCGCGCCATTATATTCGATCGCTACCGGCACTTCTTGCGCCAATGGCCGCTCGACCGCCCGCGTTGCGCCGTCGGGGGTCAGGCGATCGAATGTCAGGGGGCTGGCGGCGGCATCATCCATGATCACGGCCTAGCGGTGGACGGGCCGCCGCTCAACCGGCGTCGCAATGGCCGGCCTCATCCACGGCATTGAACTGCGCCGCATCGACATCGGGCGCCGGCCGGCCCTGCGCCATTCGGGCCACCGCGGCGGCTACCGTCGGCGAAAGCCGTTCGGGCTGATCCTGCGCGATGGCGACGATCTGCGCCTTCATCCGCGGATCCCAGAAGCGGGTCAGATGTTCGGCCAGCGCTTCCGTCGCCTTCGCTTCGCCCATCATTGCCATGTTGCGGGCGATCTGGTGCGCCATATAGACCAGCCTGTCCGTGGTGGACATGACATGCGTATCGTCGCTCATATGCCCGCCTATTCCGCCGCTTCCAGCGGGGCGATGCGGCGGCTGGTCCGGGCCTGCTCCGCATAATCCTGCTGCCAGTCGCTCGGCCCGTTGGACGCCATCACCTGCACCGCCGTCACCTTATATTCGGGGCAATTGGTGGCCCAGTCCGAATAGTCGGTGGTGATGACATTGGCCTGCGTCTCGGGATGATGGAAGGTCGTATAGACCACCCCCGGCGCGACCCGCTCGGTAATCAGCGCGCGCAAGGTCGTCTCCCCCGCCCGGCTGCGCAGCGTCACCCAGTCGCCATCCTTCAGGCCGCGATTGTCGGCGTCGCTCGGATGGATCTCCAGCCGGTCCTCGGGATGCCAGGCGGTATTGGCCGTACGCCGGGTCTGCGCCCCGACATTATAGTGGGACAATATGCGCCCGGTCGTCAGCAACAGCGGGAAGCGCGGCCCGGTCTTCTCGTCGGTCGGCACATAGTCGGTGACGACGAATTTGCCCTTCCCCCGCACGAAGCCGTCGATATGCATGGTCGGCGTTCCGTCCGGCGCGGCGTCATTGGCCGGCCATTGCAGCGATCCTTCCGCCTCCAGCCGGTCATAATGCACGCCGGCAAAGGTTGGGGTGAGCGCCGCAATCTCATCCATGATCTGCGCGGGATGGTCGTAGGTCCAAGCCAGCCCCATGGCATTCGCCACCAATTGCACGATCTCCCAATCGGCGTAGCCATTGAGCGGCGCCATCACCTTGCGCACGCGCTGGATGCGCCGTTCGGCATTGGTGAAGGTGCCGTCCTTCTCCAGAAAGGTCGATCCGGGCAGGAAGATATGCGCATAATTGGCGGTTTCGTTCAGGAACAGATCCTGCACCACCACGCACTCCATCGCCGCCAGCCCCGCCGCGACATGATGGGTATTGGGGTCGGACTGGAGAATATCCTCGCCCTGCACGAACAGGCCCTTGAACGTGCCGTCGGTCGCCGCGTCCAGCATGTTGGGAATGCGCAACCCCGGCTCGGCGTCCAGCGTCACGCCCCATGTTCGTTCGAACAGGCTGCGCGTCGCATCGTCCGACACATGGCGATAGCCGCTGAACTCATGCGGGAAGCTGCCCATGTCGCACGCCCCCTGCACATTATTCTGCCCCCGCAGCGGGTTCACGCCCACGCCTTCACGCCCGACATTGCCGGTCGCCATGGCGAGATTGGCGATGGCCATAACGGTCGAACTGCCCTGCGAATGTTCGGTGACGCCCAGCCCATAATAGATCGCGCCATTGCCTCCGGTCGCATAGAGCCGCGCGGCCGCCCGAACATCCTGCGCCTTCACGCCGGTCAGCGGTTCGATCGCTTCGGGCGAACGCGCCGCCTCCGACACGAACTCCGCCCAGTCCATGAACTCGTCCCAATCGCACCGCTCGCGGATGAAGGCTTCGTCATAGAGTTTCTCGGTCACGACCACATGGGCGATCGCGGTCAGCATCGCGACATTGGTGCCGGGCCGTAAGGGGAGATGATGCTCCGCCGAGATATGGGGCGATTGCACCAGATCGGTACGGCGCGGATCGATGACGATCAGCTTCGCGCCCTGCCGCAACCGCTTCTTCATGCGCGACGCAAACACCGGATGCCCATCGGTCGGATTGGCGCCGATGACCAGAATCACGTCGGCCTGCATGACGCTATCGAAATCCTGCGTCCCTGCCGACGTGCCGAAAGTCTGGCTCAACCCATAGCCGGTCGGCGAATGGCACACCCGCGCGCAGGTATCGACATTATTGTTGCCGAACCCCTGGCGGATCAATTTTTGAACCAGAAAGGTTTCTTCGTTGGTGCAACGGCTCGACGTGATGCCGCCGATGCTGCGCGTGCCATATTTGCCCTGGATGCGGCGAAACTCGCTCGCGGTATAGGCGATCGCCTCCTCCCAAGACACTTCGCGCCACGGCTCGCTCACCGACGCGCGGATCATGGGGTTGAGAATCCGGTCCTGATGCTGGGCATAGCCCCAGGCGAAGCGGCCTTTGACGCAGCTATGGCCGCGATTGGCCTTGCCGTCCTTCCACGGCACCATCCGCACCAGCTCTTCCCCCCGCATTTCCGCGCGGAAGGTGCAACCCACGCCGCAATAGGCGCAGGTGGTGACGACGGCGCGATCGGGCGTGCCGATCTCCACTACCGCCTTCTCGATCAGCGACGCGGTCGGGCAAGCCTGCACGCACGCTCCGCAGGACACACATTCCGACCCCAGAAAATCCTCGCCCTGCGATGGCGACACCTTGGAGTCGAACCCCTTGCCCTCAATGGTCAGCGCGAACGTGCCCTGCACCTCTTCGCATGCCCGCACGCAGCGCGAACAGACGATGCATTTGCTGGGATCGAAATCGAAATAGGGGTTCGACTGATCCTTCGCCTGCCCCATATTGGTCGCGCCATCATAGCCATAGCGCACGTCGCGCAGGCCCACCGCCCCGGCCTGATCCTGCAATTCGCAATCGCCATTCGCGCCGCAGGTCAGGCAATCGAGCGGATGATCGGAAATATAGAGTTCCATCACCCCGCGCCGCAGCTGCTTCAGCCGGTCGGTCTGGGTGCGCACCACCATGCCTTCGGCAACCGGGGTGGTGCAGGATGCGGGATAACCGTTGCGCCCCTCCACCTCGACCAGGCACAGCCGGCACGATCCGAAACTCTCGACATTGTCGGTCGCGCATAATTTGGGGATGGAGCCGCCCAGCAGCGATGCGGCGCGCATGATGCTGGTGCCTTCGGGCAGGGTTACGCTCTGCCCGTCGATGGTCAGGGTGACGCTGTTGCCGGTCGCGATCGCGGGCGGCGTGCCATGGTCGGTTTCGCGGGCGTAGGTCATTCCGCGGCCTCCTTGATGGGCGCAGGCGCGCCGAAATCCTCGGGAAAATAATCGAGCGCGCTCAGCACCGGATAGGGGGTGAAGCCCCCCAGCGCACAGAGCGAGCCATATTTCATCGTATCGGCCAAATCGCGCAGCAACGTGGTCTGGGCTTCGATCGAAACATCGATCCGGGATGGGTCGCGCGAATAAAGCGCTCGATTCAGATACCCCTCCCCCGTTCGTGCTGAGCCTGTCGAAGGGCGCGCACGTGCTTCGACAGGCTCAGCACGAACGGAACTCGCGCTTTCTCGCGCGCCAATGATCCGGTCCATAATCTCTACCCCGCGCGTCGATCCGATCCGGCAGGGCGTGCATTTGCCGCAGCTTTCCGCCGCGCAAAATTCCATCGCGAAGCGCGCCATATGCGCCATGTCGACACTGTCGTCGAACACGGTGATGCCCGCATGACCGATCAGCCCGCCTGCCTGCGCGAATGCCTCATAATCGAACGGCAGATGAAACATGCTCGGCGGGAAATAGGCGCCCAACGGCCCGCCCACCTGCACTGCCCGCACCGGTCGTCTATTCGCCGTCCCGCCGCCGATATCGTTCACCAGCTCGCCCAGCGTGATGCCGAAACCGATCTCGTACAGCCCGCCATGTCGCACATTGCCCGCCAGTTGCACCGGCATTGTCCCGCGCGACCGGCCGAACCCGACCGCCGCATAAGCCTCCGCCCCCTCAGACAATATGAACGGCACGGCGGCCAGCGACAGCACATTATTGATGACGGTCGGCTGACCGAACAGCCCCTTGAGCGCCGGCAGGGGCGGCTTGGCCCGCACCTGTCCGCGCTTGCCCTCGATCGAATCGAGCAGCGCCGTCTCCTCCCCGCAGACATAAGCGCCCGCCCCCTCGCGCACCTCCAGCACGAAGGGCGCTACGATGTGCGCCGACGCCTCGATCGCCGCGCGCATGGTCGCGATGCCGTAGGGATATTCGGAGCGGATATAGATATAACCACGGCCCGCGCCCACGGCATGCGCCGCGATCGCCATGCCCTCGATCAGGCAATAGGGATCGCCCTCCATCAACATCCGGTCGGCGAAGGTGCCGCTGTCGCCCTCGTCGGCGTTGCAGACGATATATTTGTCGCCCGCCGGCGCGTCCAAAACGGTCTGCCACTTGATGCCCGTAGGGAATCCCGCCCCGCCGCGCCCGCGCAGACCCGACGCCTTGACCGCATCGACGACCTTTTGCGGCGCCTGCGTCCGCGCCACGTCCAGACCGATCCAGCCACCCAATGCCGCATAATCATCCAGGCTCAGCGGATCGATCACCCCGCACCGCGCGAAGGTGAACCGCTGTTGCCCGGCAAAGAAGGGCAAATCCTCCACCTTGCCGAGCCGCGCCGCATGGCTGCCATCCAGCACCGCCGCCACATCGTCCGGCCCGACCGGCCCGAAGCCGATCCGTCCGTCCTCCGTTTCTACTTCGACCAGCGGCTCGATACTGAACAGCCCGCGCGATCCGGTGCGCACCACTGCGCACCCGGCATCGGCAAAGGCGCGCGCCACCTCGTCCGCGCCCAGCGCCACCGACGCCATGTCCCGGCTGATGAAAACCCGCCTCATGCCGCCACCTCCAGCGCGATCCGCTCCAGCGCGGCGGCATCGATTCGCGCCACTGGCCGCCCATCGACCAGCGCATTGGGACCGACCGCACACAGGCCCAGGCAATAGACCGGCTCCAGCGCCACCTGCCCGTCCGCCCGCACCGCACCCATCGCCACGCCCAGCCGCTGTGCCGCCGCCTGCTCGATCGCCGCGCCACCCCGCGCCTGACAGCTTTCCGCCCGGCACAGCTTCACGACATGGCGGCCCGGCGGCGTCCGGCGAAAATCATGGTAGAAGGTGATGACACCATGCACATCCGCGCGACTGAGGTTTAGCGCCTTGGCGATCGCGGGCACCCACGCATCGTCGATATAGCCACCCTCTTCCTGCATCGCGTGCAGCAGCGGCAATAATCCGTCGCGCGTCGTGCCATGGCGCGCGGTCCAGGCGCCGATAAACTCTTCCATCATACCCTGCCTTTTGGCTCATTTTGCGCATGATCCTGCGCGCGAGCCATCAGCGGGTCAAATCGAAGTCCGATATGTTTGATAGAGAATGACTATCATATAATCCGAAAGCCGGACGGCAGCCGCAGTTCGCGCGCCACGCCCAGCACGGCCTGCGCCAACGGCCCCATCGGCGCGCTGTCCGACACGATCACGCCGACCCGGCTTCCTTCGTCCGTTGCCGGCATGGCATGCGTCCGTGCCCAGGCCAGCCCGTCGAGCAGATTGGCATGGCTGTTCGGGATGATCGAACAAAGCCGCCCCTGCTGCACCAGCCCCAGCAGTGCGACATAACTGTCCGCGGTGACCAACGGCCGCAGCGCCAGCCCTCGCTCCGACAGGCGCGCATCCAGAATGCGTCGGTTCTGCATCCCCTGATGCAACAGGCAAAGCGGCAACCGCGCCAGATCGGCCCAATCCAGCGGGTCGGGGATCGCCACGCCATCCACCGCGCTCACCAGCATCGTGCGCTCGACATAGAGCGGCACCGACAGCGCATGGGCAGGCGGTTCGAAATCCAGATAGGTCAGGCCCGCATCCAGCTCGAATGCCGCCAGTTCCCGCTCTATCTGCCGCGACGTCAGCGCCCGGATCGACATGTTGAGGCCCGGATGCCGTGCCAGCATCGCCGCGACCAGACAGCCGATCGCCGGCATCGCCGCCGGGATCGCGCCCAATCGCAATTCCCCCTTCAACGGCCCGCGCGCCGTCTCCGCCGCCTGCCCCAGCGCCTCGGCCGCCGCGACCAATTGCCGCGCCCAGGGCAGGATCGCCTCCCCCTCCGCCGTCAGCCCGCCATATTTGCGGTCGCGCAGGATCAACCTTTTGCCCAGCTGCGCCTCCAGCGTGGCGATGCCGGCGGACAGCGTCGGCTGCGACACGTTGCAATGCGCCGCCGCCCGCGCAAAATGGCCCTCGCGCTCCAGCGCCAGAAAATATTCGACAAGGCGGGTCTGCATTCTCCCACCTTATGCCTTATAGAGCATGGCTATCAAGGGAGGCGTGGTTGCACGAAGGACCGATTTTGGGGGCGGTACTGGCCGGCGGTCGGGCCAGCCGCTTTGGCAGCGACAAGGCGATGGCCCTTTTCGACGGGGTCACGCTGCTCGATCATGCGCGGGCCGGGCTGACGCCCCATGTTGCGCAGGTCGTGATTTGCGGCCGCAACGGCGGGCTGGCTGATCGCCCCGCTCCCGACATGGGGCCGTTGGGCGGCCTCAACGCCGCGCTCCACCATGCGATCGGCCACGGTTTCGTCGGCGTCCTCACCACCGGATGCGACATGCCGCTTTATCCAGCAGCCCTGCCCGCCGCGCTGATCGGCGATGACGCCGCCATCCTGCACGGCCAGCCATTGCTCGGCTGGTGGCCCGCCACGCTGGCGCTCGAACTGGACGCGCATCTGGGCGAAGAGAATAGCCGCTCCATCTACGGCTGGCTGGCCCGCATCGGCGCGCGCGTGGTGGAGGTGCCGGGCCTGATCCTGCCCAACATCAACCGGCCGGAGGATCTGGCGAACATCGCCGCCCGTCCCCGTTCGGGCTGAACTTGTCGAAGCCGTTATTTATCAGGCCTCGATCATCGCACCCACCGCTACGTCCGCCAATGCAGGCGTCCCCGCCACCGCCTCCCCGATCAGCAGCAGGGTCGGATCTTCATCGCTGATCGTCTGCACCAGAAAGGCCAGCGCCGACAGCTTCCCCCGGATCAGCCGCTCGCTGGGCAGCGAAACATTGACCGCCACCATCACCGGCGTCTCTGGATCGCGCCCCGCCGCAATCAGCCATCGCGCAATCTCCCCCGCCGCCGCGCGTCCCATATAGATGCCGAGCGTCCCGCCCGGCCGCGCGATCGCCTCCCAATCCAGCGTCAGCGGCTCGCCTGCCTTTAGATGCGCCGTCACCAAAGTCAGCCCGCGCGCCACACCGCGCAACGTCAGCGAGGCGCCACCGCTCGCCGCCGCCGCGCTGGCGGTGGTGATGCCGGGGCAGATGCGAAAGCGCACGCCCTTACTCGCCAGATGCGCCGTCTCCTCGGCAGACCGGCCGAATATCGACGGATCGCCCCCCTTCAACCGCACGATGCGCTTGCCCGCCTTCGCCGCCGCCAGCAGCAGGTCGTTGATGCTATCCTGCGCTTTCGAATGCCGTCCCGATCGCTTGCCCACGCTGACTCGCTCGACGCCCTCTGCGATCATATCCAGCACGCCCGGCCCGACCAGCGCGTCGTAAAAGACGATGTCCGCCGCCCCGATCAGCTTCTCCGCCTTGCGCGTCAGCAGGTCGGGATCGCCCGGCCCTGCGCCCACCAGCCAGACTTCACCGGGTGCAATCAGATCATTCGGCTGCATGGAGCGTCTCCTGCGATATTTGCATAAGGATGTTGGCGATTGCCGGCCGGCACGATCCGCAATTGGTGCCGGCGCCTAGCGCCTTGCCGATGGCCGGCACATCGACCAGTTGCTGGTCGCGGATCGCCGCGACGATCTGGTTGAGGCCGATGTCGAAACAGACGCAGATGGTCGCGCCCTTGTCCGGCTGGCTACCCGGCCCCCGCGCGGCCAGCACGGTCGCGCCCACGCCCTCCGCCGACAACTGGCCGATCAGCCAGTCGCGCGACGGCAGCAAACCGGTACGCGTGACGATCAATATCCCCGCCAGCCTGCCCTCCTGGATGATCGCCACCCGCCGCGTGCCGCGCGTCCGGTCGATCGCCTCGACCCGGTCGCCCTTGGGCAGGCAGGCGTCCAGCCGCGCCGCATCGCCATTGCCCGCCACCTCATAGAGCGCGCCGCCTGGCACCGTCACCTTGGTCGCCCACAGGCAGGGCAGCCGCACCGCATCCTGCCCGCGCAGGATCAGAAAGCCCTTCCATTCGGTCGCAACCCGTTCGATGCTGGCCGGGGTGGATTTGAACCCCGGCTGGCCCGAATGGGGATCCACCAGTGGACGGGGCAGCAGGCCGGTGCGCCCGCCGCTCGATATCTGGTCGGTCCAGTGGATCGGGGTAAAAATCTCGCCCGGCCGTTGCCCTTCGCTATAGGCGACGCGAAAGATGCTGTGCCCCTGCGCCGTCTGGACGCGGGCCAGATCGCGGTCGGCGATACCCAGCGCCTGCGCATCGCGCGGATGGATTTCCACCAACGGCTCCTCGCGATGCCGCGCCAGCTTGGGGGCGAGGCCCGTGCGCGTCATCGTATGCCACTGGTCGCGATAGCGCCCGGTATTGAGCGTCAGCGGCCAGTCCTTGAGCGGCGCCTGCACGTCCATCTGGCGGGTCAGCACGAGCCGCGCCTTGCCATCGGGCGTCGAAAAGCCGCCGGCAAAAGGCGCATCGCCACCCCAGCGAAACGGCGCCATCGCCTCATAGGCCTCATTACCGATCGCGGCCTGCGCCCGCAGGTTCAATACCCGCGCCCCGTCATTCTGGTACGCGGTCAGGCGTGCATGCTCGCGCCAGATATCGGCCGGCCGCTCATAGGCGAAGGCGTTGCGCCAGCCCATCCGCCGCGCAACCTGCGTCACGATCCACCAGTCCGGCTTCGCCTCTCCGGGCAGTGCCATGAAGGGGCGCTGCCGGCTGATCGTACGATCGGAGTTGGTGACGGTCCCATCCTTCTCGCCCCAGCCGGCGGCGGGCAGGCGAACATGGGCATGGGTGCTGCTGTCGGTATCGGCGATGATGTCCGACACGACCAGGAAGGGGATCGACTCCAGCGCCTCGCGCACCCGGCCCGCATCGGGGAGCGACACCGCGGGATTGGTCGCCATCACCCACAGCGCTTTGATCCGCCCTTCGTTGATCGCGCGAAACAGGTCGACCGCCTTCAACCCCGGCTTGGTCGCCATCGTCGGCGCGGCCCAGAAACGGCCGACGCGCGCGACATTGTCCGGCGCGAAATCCATATGCGCCGCCAACGTGGAGGCCAGGCCGCCCACCTCCCGCCCGCCCATGGCGTTGGGCTGGCCCGTGATCGAAAAAGGCGCTGCGCCCGGCTTGCCGAAACGGCCGGTGGCAAGATGGACGTTGATGATTGCATTGACCTGATCGGTGCCGCGGATCGACTGGTTGATGCCCTGGCTGAACATCGTAATGGTGCGCGGGGTCGCGGCGAACAGCTCGAAAAACTGCTTCAGCAGCGCCGGCTCGATGTCGCAGGTCGCGGCCGTGGTCCACAGATCATGACCGGTGCGGATATGCTCCCAGAACCCTTCGGGCGCGGTCACATGATCGGCCATGAAGGCAGGATCGGCGATTCCCTGCGCCTCACACCAGGCCAGAAGCCCGTTCATCAATGCGACGTCAGTGCCCGGTTTTACGGCCAGATGCAGGTCGGCGCCTTCGCAGGTTTCGGTGCGGCGGGGATCGATGACGACCAGCTTCGTACCGCGCGCCGCCCGCGCCGCCTGTATGCGCTGGTAAACGATCGGGTGGCACCAGGCGGTGTTGGAGCCGACCAGTACGATCAGGTCCGCCCGATCCAGATCCCCATAGCTGGCGGGCACCACATCCTCACCAAATGCCCGGTTATGACCCGCCACCGCGCTCGACATGCACAGGCGACTGTTGGTGTCGATATTCGCCGACCCGATAAAGCCCTTCATCAGTTTGTTGGCGACATAATAATCCTCGGTCAGCAACTGGCCGGAGACGTAGAAGGCCACGCTGTCCGGGCCGTAACGGTCGATCGTCTCGCGAAACCGCCTCGCGACCAGATCCAGCGCCTTGTCCCAACTGGCGCGCTTGCTGCCGATCATCGGATGCAGCAGCCGCCCCGTCAGCCCGACCGTCTCGCCCAGATGCGTGCCCTTGGAACAGAGGCGCCCGCCATTGGCCGGATGCGCCTCGTCCCCCTTGATCACGACCGAGCGCGGCCCGGTCGGCGTGGCCGCTATGCCGCAACCAACACCGCAATAAGCACAGGTGGTGCGGATAGAGCTAGTCATAGCCCCTCCCTTTCAAGGGAGGGGTTGGGGTGGGTGCGAGCGAAGCGGGCCTGCAACATCACCGGTGCAAGCGCCGCTGACGCGGCACACCCACCCCCGTCCCCTCCCTTGAAAGGGAGGGGAGAAAGAAATCGCTCCCTCACGCCGCCACCTGCATCACGGCCGGCCGGGCGATCAAAATCCGCTCGCCCTCCATCCGCACCGCGATGGTCGGGGTACAGCCCTCATCATTACCCTGCGCTTCACCCGTCCTGAGCGCGATATTCCAATTATGCAGCGGACAGGCGACGCTATGGCCATGGACGATGCCCTGGCTCAGCGGTCCCTTCTTGTGCGGACATTCGTTGACCAGCGCGAAGACATGATCGTCGCCGGTGCGGAACACCGCGATTTCCTTTTCCCCCTCGATTTGTACCGTGCGGGCGCCGCGCTGGGGAATGTCGGCCAACGTGCCGATGTCGATCCATGTCGTCATAAGATTCACTCCGCAGCGATGGCAATGGGGGCGAGCGGCTGGTGCAGTTCGGCATGCTGGCCAGCGGCGCGCTCGGCCCACGGGTCGTCCTGAGAGAAGCTTTGCGCATAAAGGAAGCGCGCCCTCAGCGCCTCGCGCCCCGCCTCATCCTCCACGATCCGCTGCTTGATATAGTCGACGCCGATCCGCTCGATCCAAGGCGCGGTGCGCTCCAGATAGCGGGCTTCCTCGCGATAGAGCTGGGTGAAGGCGGCGCAATAATCCATCGCCTCCTGCTCGGTCGCGACCTTGCACAGGAAATCGGTGGCGCGGACATGGATACCGCCATTGCCGCCGACATGCAGTTCATAGCCGGAATCGACGCACACCACGCCAAAATCCTTGATCGTCGCCTCCGCGCAATTGCGGGGGCAGCCCGACACGGCGATCTTGAACTTGTGGGGCATCCACGATCCCCAGGTCATCCGCTCGATCTTGACGCCAAGGCCGGTCGAATCCTGCGTGCCGAAACGGCACCATTCGCTACCCACGCAGGTCTTCACCGTGCGCAGCGACTTGCCATAGGCATGACCCGACACCATGCCCGCGGCATTGAGGTCGGCCCAGACGGCGGGCAGGTCTTCCTTCTTGATGCCAAAGATATCGAGACGCTGCCCGCCCGTCACCTTCACCATCGGCGCGTTGAACTTCTCGACCACGTCGGCGATGGCGCGCAATTCGCGCGGGTTGGTCAGGCCACCCCACATGCGCGGCACGACCGAATAGGTGCCGTCCTTCTGGATATTGGCGTGCATCCGTTCGTTGACGAAACGGCTCTGCTGATCGTCCTGATAGTCTCCCGGCAGCGCGCAGAGCAGATAATAATTGAGCGCTGGGCGGCAGGAGGAGCAACCGTCCGGCGTCGACCAGTGCAGCAACTGCATGACCTCGGGGATGGAACGCATATTCTGCGCCACGATTTCCCGCCGCACATCATCATGGGTGAAGCTGGTGCATTTGCATAGCGTCTTCGGCCCGGATTTGACGTCGTCGCCCAGCACCACCGCCAACAGATTTTCGACAATGCCGGTGCAACTGCCGCAGCTGGCGGATGCCTTGCAGGTGGAACGGACGGCATCCAGGCTGCCATTGCCCGCCTCGATACAGGCGACGACCTGACCCTTGCTGACGCCGTTGCAGCCGCAAATCTCGGCATCGTCCGAGAGCGCCGCAACGGCCGCCTTAGGGTCCAGCGCGCCCCCTCCTTGGGCGAAGGCTTGTCCGAAGATCAGCAGATCGCGCATGTCCGCGACATTTTCCTCGCGCTTCAGCAGGTCGAAATACCAGCCGCCATCGACGGTATCGCCATAGAGCACCGCCCCAACGACGCGATCGTCCTTCACGACGACCCGCTTATAGACCCCGCGCGAAGCGTCACGCAGGACGATATCCTCGCACCCTTCGCCACCCGAAAAATCACCGGCGGAAAAGACGTCCAGCCCCGCGACCTTCAGCTTGGTCGACGTCACCGACCCTTTATACCCGCTATGCTGGTCGGTCAGCCCATCGGCCAGGCTGCGGCACATATCCCACAGCGGCGCGACCAGGCCATAGACATTGCCGTCATGCTCGACGCACTCACCGACCGCCAGCACATCGGCGTCGCTCGTCACCATATGGTCGTCGACCCTGATACCGCGATTGACCTCCAGCCCCGCTTCGCGCGCCAGCGCCGTCGCGGGACGGATGCCCACAGCCATCACGACGAGGCTGGCCGGAATCTCGGTGCCGTCCTTCAGGCGGACACCTTCGACCTTGCCGTCACCATAGATGCTTTCGGTATTGGCGCCGGTCAGGATGGTCTGACCCCGGCCCTCCAGTGCGCTCTTCAGCAGCCAGCCCGCCGCCTCGTCCAGTTGCCGCTCCATCAGCGTGTCCATCAGGTGGATGACCGTCACCTTCATGCCGCGCAGGGTCAGCCCATGCGCCGCCTCCAGCCCCAGCAGACCGCCACCGATCACCACCGCAGCGCCGCCGCCCAAAGCCTTACCAGCTTCGGCCGCCGCCAGCATCGTGTCGACATCCTTCATGTCGCGAAAGCTGATGACGCCCTGCAGATCCTTGCCCGGCACCGGAATGATGAACGGGTCGGAACCGGTCGCGATCAACAGCTTGTCATAATGGACGCTGCGGCCGCTCTGCGCCGTCACCCTCTTGGCCGCCCGGTCGATCGCCGTCACCGGATCGCCCGCGATCAGCTCGATGCCGTTGTCGTCATACCAGGCGCGGTCGTTGATGACGATCTGCTCGAACGTCTTCTCGCCCGCCAGCACCGGGGACAACATGATCCGGTTATAATTCACATAAGGCTCGGCCCCGAAGATGGTGACGCGATAGCGCCCCCCATCCCGCGCCAGCAGTTCCTCGACCGCGCGGCACCCGGCCATACCGTTGCCCACGACCACCAGATGCTCCCGCACATCGTCGGCCGGCACGCGGATATCGTCCCCGCTATCCACCGCCGGCTCGATTGTTCCGATCTGAAATTCCATCCCCGACACTCCAGAAACCAAAAAAGCCGCCATCCTCACCCCCGGTGAGAACCGAGAGTCAGGATGGCGGCTTTGCCATCATATAGTGCCTTGCCGGTTCTACCCTGAACCGCCGCGGCATGTGTGTGGGGACATCCTTGTCCCTTGCAGTGCAGCATATGGGGAATCGCCTGCATGCTCAAGCGATTCCTCTCATGCTTTTTCAATCAGATGGACCAGTCCGCCTGCACCCAGATCTTGTCCGTATCACTCGCCATCGCCTTCGCATCATAATGGGCGTAGCGCAGCGACAGCGCGGTCTTCCCTGCCTTCGCGGATGCCAGAAGGTCGAGCTCGTCGCCATAATGCTGGTCCAGCCGATCGCTCTCGAACCGATGCCATGTCGCCGCCAGCGTCACGCCGGTCAGCGGCCCCATCTGCTTCCAGCCATAGCCGCCCCCGACATAGAGATCGCGGATGCCATTGGCCGGCGTGGTGAGGAATTTGTCCGCCCAGCCCTGAAATTTGAAATTGGTGCCGAGTGGCGTCTGGAAGCTGGTGAAAGCGGCACCGCTACTGGCGCCCAGCACCTCATAGCCACCGTTCAGCTTCCATCCGCGCACATCCAGCGTCGCGTCCGCCAGCCAGTAATCCGCGCCATAATCATTGGGATTGCGATGATAATCGGACTGGCGGGCATAGCTGAGCTGATAGCTGATCTTCGCTACCGTCGACAAAGGGCGCGCTCCCGCCAGCCGCACCCCATAGGTCTGGCTCGACAGGCGAAACGCCTGCACCGCCGCCTCATCCTGATCCACCAGATAGGCAAAGCCGGTCAGCGTGCCGACGGGCGTCACATAGGACAGGTTCGCCAGGATAGTGTCCCCGCTCACCGCTTGCTGGCGCGCGCCCTTGCCCTGAAAACCCCAGATCGTCCGTGCGCTCCACGCATAGGCAACATCCAGCTTCAGTCCCTTGGCCGGCGTCAGTTCCGCCCGCACCGCGTCGAACGTCTGCGCGTTGTCGCGAAAGGCGACATTGCCCACGAACCGCTCGTCATCCAGCACGATTTTCTGCCGCCCGCCGGTCAGCGTCAGCGCCTTGGTCCTATATTGCAGCTGGGCGATGTAGAGCGCGATATTCTGCGGATCGGCGATGATCGGCCGCGTGGCCGCGCCATTCAGCCCGTCATAATAGTGATCGATGATGGCCAGCGTCCCCTGTCCCACGATTGTTGCCGACAGGGCGCCGCTGCCGGCCGTCAGCCCGGCGCGAGCGCGCACGGTCAGCGCGTCGGCCTTCTCCTGCGCCAACCCATCCTGATCGACATGCTCATAGCGCAACCGCGCTTCGGCAATCGGCTTCAGGCTGATGGTCTGGGCATAAGCCGGCCCTGCGACGGCCAGCACGGCCGCCGATGCGAATAGTATCTTCATGAAAAATCGTCCCCCCTCGGACGAATTGGAGCATCGAGCTCAGAATAAAAATCCGTTCGCCCTGAGCCTGTCGAAGGGCTGCTCTTTCTTCATGCCGTCATGGAAAGATGGGACTTGGAAAGGCTCAGCCCAAACGCCATGGATATGGATTGGGGCGACGGTCCATGCCGCCGCCCTCCTCTCCAACCCTCAGATGCGCGCGCCGCTGGTCCAGGTCGCCCTCCATTTGGCCTTCACTGCTGTCAGGCCCGCCAGCGCGACCAGCGCAAGACCCGCGAAGATCAGGAAGCCCGGCGCAAAGCTGCCGGTCATCTGCTTGGCCAGCCCCAGCGAACTGGCGAGGTAGAAGCCGCCAATACCACCGGCCATGCCGACCAGCCCCGTCATCACGCCGATTTCCGCCTGAAACCGCTGCGGCACCAACTGGAACACCGAGCCGTTGCCCGTCCCCAGCGCCAGCATCGCCAGCACGAAGAAGCCCAGCGCCCCAACCAGCGTCGTCGCATAGGCCACGCCCGCCAGCGCCAGCGCCGCCACGACCAGCACCATGGTCAGCGTCTTCGCGCCACCGATCTTGTCGGCCAGCGCGCCACCCATCGGCCGCACCAGCGACCCGGCAAACACGCAGCCGGCGGTGCAATAGCCCGCGATGATCGGGGTCAGGCCGAACTGGTCGGTGAAATAGATGGGCAGGCTGGCGGCCAGACCCACGAACCCGCCGAAGGTGACGGCATATAGCCCCATCAGCCACCAGGCATCGCCCTGCTTTAACGGCTGAAAATAATCCATCATCTTCTTGGGCGCGGGTGCGTTGGGCGCATCCTTGGCCATGATCATATAGATGACGAACACGATGCTCAGCGGAATACAGGCCAGACCCAGCACCGCATTCCAGCCGAACAGCTTGGCCAGCATCGGCGCGAACAGCGACGCCAATACCGTGCCGCTATTGCCCATGCCGGCCAGCCCCATCGCCTTGCCCTGATGCTCGGCCGGATACCAGCGGCTCGCCAGCGGCAGCGCGATCGCGAAGCTGGCGCCGGCAAAACCCAATATCACGCCCAGCGCCAGCGTCCCGCCAAAGCTGTTGACCCCCATCGCCCAGGCCGTGAACAGCCCGGCAATCACGATGATCTGACTGATCGCGCCCGACCGCTTCGGCCCGATCCGATCGACCAGCAACCCGTTGACCACGCGCAGCAGCGCGCCCGCCAGCGTCGGCGTCGCGACCATCAGCCCCTTTTCGGCCGGGGTCAGCATCAGTGTCTTGGCAATCATCGGGGCCAGCGGCCCCAGCAGCACCCAAACCATGAAGGCGAGGTCGAAATAGAGGAAGGCGGCGATCAAGGTCGGCATATGGCCGGCCTTCCAGAAGCTGGTCGCGGGCGCGGCCATTTCGGCCTCCTGTCCTTCGCGATCCCAATAAGCGGTTGCCATGCTACGTCCCCCAATAGATGGAAAATGGACACGAAAAAAGCCGCAGGCCGGACGTTACCTAGTTGGTAAGTCCGGTCAGCGGCTTTGCTGCGAAATGTGGTGAGGACGGCCATCCCACCCTTGGGACGGCACATCCGGATCAGCGCGCTTCGATGCGCGACTCCATGATCATCCTGCAAGATGCGTCATGTTGCAAGGCACAAAATAGGGCGGCGACTTACCACAGCCCCCGTCATCCCAGCGCAGGCTGGGATCTCTCTGCCTTTTCAATTCTGTAGATCAGAAGAAGAGCGGCGCCAGCCTTCGCTGGCATGACGAAAAACTGACTCGATCAGCCATTTCTCACCGCGTCGGCGCAAACCCAGCCAGATAATCCTCTATCCTGTCAGGGTCGAACACCCGCCCGTCGAAGAAGCGATCCGGCCCCAGCGTCAGTTCGCCCCGGCGCGATCCCACCGCCAGCGGCAGGTCCATCGCCCCTTCCAGCTTCATGCTCGCACCCGGCATGGCGACGTCACTGTCCGCCAGCGCCCGGCGATAGACATCCGGGCGGAACACCCCGCCCGCCTTCGCCACGCTCGCCGCGTCATGCTCGACCATGCCCCAACGCACCAGCTGCGAGTAGATCCACAACGCCTGGCTGCGCCATGGGAAGGACGTCGCCTCACGACTGAACAGCATGAAATCGGGATTGGCGATCGGCGCCTCCCCCGCCCGCGCCACGATCTGCCCATTCAGCGCCCGGCCGATCAGCTCGGCCGGCTGGTCGACATAGCGTGGATCGGCCAGCAGATCGGCCAGCGCCCCATGATGGGCCGGATCGTCGCACCAGGCCGCCGCCCGCGCCAGCGCGCGCAGCAACCGATCGACCGTTTCGGGATTTTCCTCCAGCCAGCTTTCACGGAAGGCCAGAACCTTCTCCACGCCGCGTCGCCAGATCCGCTCGCCGATCGCCACCGTCTCGGCCAGCCCCGCCTCGACCGCCGCGCTGCCCCAGGGTTCGCCCGCAATGAAGCCGTCAATCTCGCCCGCGCGCATCGCTTCGACCGTCAGCGACGGCGGCAGCACGCGCAGCACCACATCCTTGTCCGGGTCCACGCCCGCACTCGCCAGCCAATAACGCAGCATCAGACTATGGCTGGAAAAACGATGCACCACGCCGATGATCGGCTTGCGCCGCCACAGCCCGATCGCGGCGGCAAAATCATGTGCGGTGCCCAGCGGATCGGCCAGCCGCGCCGCAACGTCCGGCTCCAGCGCCTTGGCGAAATCGCTCGCCATCACCAGCATATTGCCGTTGACGCCCAGCTTATAGGGCGCGGCCAGAGCGGCCGGCTGCTGGCTCAGCCCCAAAGTGACCGCTACCGCCAATGGCGCCAGCATCTGCGCGGCATGCACCTGCCCATAAACCAGCCGGTCGCGCAACGTCGCCCAGCTGGTCGTGCGGATAAGGTCCAGCCGCAGCCCCTCTTCCTCGGCAAAGCCCCGTTCCTGCGCCGCCACCAGCACGGCCGCATCGGTCAGCGGCAGGAAGGCGATCTTCAATGGCGTCGTCATAGCCCTCCTCCCAGCAAATCGCTGGCGGTGATCAACGCCTGCGCCACCTCCACGATCTTCTTGCCCTGGTTCATCGCGCTCGACCGCAACAGCGCATAGGCATCCTGCTCGCTCAGCGACCGCTGGTTCATCAGGATCGACTTGGCCCGGTCGATGATCTTGCGGTCGGACAGCGCGGTGCGCGCCTCGTCCAGTTCGCCCTGTATCTTGGCAAAGGCGTTGAAGCGCCGCACCGCCAGTTCCAGCACCGGCTTCACCCGCTCCTTGCGCAGGCCATCGACGACATAGGCGGACACGCCGGCATCGATCGCCGCGCCGATCATGCTGTCGTCGGATTGATCCACGAACATCGCGATCGGCTTGGCCAAAGCGCGGCTGACGATCAGCATCTCCTCCAGCGTATCGCGGCTCGGGCTGCCCAGGTCCATCAGCACCACGTCGGGCGCCATCCGCTCCAGCCGCGCGACGAACGCACCGCGCGGGGGCACGATATGGATATCGTCATAGCCCGCCTCGCGCAGCCCTTCCTCCAGGACGGTCGCACGCAACCCGCTGTCATCGATGATGACGATTCGCATCTACCCTTGCCTCTTTTGCCCCGTGAGTGGCGCCAATGCTGCGCCGCGTCAATCGGGAGGCGCCTTGCGGGGGCTGATGGGCGCGTTTAGGTGGGAAGCGGAACGTCCTTATCCCTCTCCCCTTGGGGGAGAGGGCTGCGCAGACTTGGCAGCTTGCTGCCTAGTTGTAGCTGGGTGAGGGGAAAGCAACCTCGCGGCAGTACGCCAATCTTGCGCCAATCCCCCTCATCAAACTTCGCCTAACCGCTACGCGGTAAGGCTTCATATCCTTCTCCCTCCAAGGGAGAAGGAACGTCTCAGATGCTTGCAACTTGCCTCTCATCCCTCACCTGCCTACGATACACCTTCGCCTGAACCGACAAGGATCGCCGCCATGGACATCGCCCTGACCGCAAAGCCCAATTGCTATGCCTTCAGGAAAGTTATCGTCCATGCCTGCCATCACCCTCTCGAAACTCAGCTGGTCCGCGCCTGACGGAACGTCCGTCCTTGCCGGCCTCGACTTCCGCTTCGCCTCTGAACGCATCGGCCTGATCGGGCGCAACGGCGTCGGCAAATCGACCCTGATTGCCCTGATTGCAGGCGAAATCCGCCCCACAAATGGTGACATCCGGGTCGAAGGCAGCATCGCCACGCTGCGCCAGACGTTGGAGCCGACGCCCGGCCACACGCTCGCCGACCTGTTCGACGCCCGCGACGCCCTGAGCCTGCTCGACAAGGCCGAGGTGGGCGACGCGACCATGGACGAACTGGACGCCTGCGACTGGACGCTGCCCAGTCGCCTGGCCGATGCATTGGCGGAGGTCGGGCTGACCGCAGACCCGCTGACGCTTCTCGCCAACCTGTCCGGCGGCCAACGCACCCGCGCGGCCCTGGCGGCGGCGATCTTCGCACGGCCCGATTGGCTTTTGCTGGACGAGCCGACCAATCATCTGGACGCTGACGGCCGCGACGCGCTCGCTACCCTGCTCCATCGCTGGCGCGGTGGCGCGATCATCGTCAGCCACGACCGCACCCTGCTGGATCAAATGGACGCGATCGCCGAACTCACCAGCCTCGGCATCGCCCGCCATGGCGGCAACTGGTCCCGTTGGCGCGCCCGCAAGGATATCGAACTGGCTGCCGCCCAACATACACTCGATCATGCCGAGCGGCAGGCGTCCGACCTTTCCCGCAAGGCCCAGGTCGCGACCGAGCGGCAGCAGCGCCGCGATGGCGCAGGTGCGCGGCAGGCGGCAAAAGGCGGCATGCCCCGCATCCTGCTGGGGAAACGCAAACAGCAGGCCGAACAATCGAGCGGCGACGCCGCCCGCCGCGCTCAGCAGCAGGGCCGCGAAGCGCAGGCCGCCATCGCCGATGCCCGCGCGCAGATCGAAATACTCGCCCCGCTCACCGTCGCCCTCCCCTCGGCCCATGTGCCGCCGGGCCGCATCTTGCTGACACTGGACGGGGTGACGGCCGGCCATGATCCGGCCCATCCCCCGCTGCGCGACCTCAGCCTGACCGTCGCCGGTCCGGAACGCATCGCCATCACCGGCCCCAACGGCGCGGGCAAATCCACGCTGCTGCATCTGATCGCTGGCCAGATCGAACCCCTGACGGGCCAGGCCCATCGCCCCGTCGCCTGCGCGCTGCTCGATCAGCATGCCAGCCTGCTCGATCCCCATGCCAGCATCGCCGACAATTTCGCCCGCCTGCACCCCGGCGCGACCCGCAACGCCATCCACGCGGCGCTCGCCCGCTTTCGCTTCCGCGCGGATCTGGCGCTGCAACGGGTGGAGAGCTTGAGCGGCGGCCAGCGGCTACGCGCCGCGCTCGCCTGCGTGCTGGGCGGCGAAAATCTGCCGCCACTGCTGCTGCTGGATGAGCCGACCAACCATCTCGACCTCGATTCCATCGCAGCTGTCGAACAGGGCCTGGCCGCCTATGACGGCGCACTGCTGGTGGTCAGCCACGATCCCGCCTTCCTCGACGCGATCGGCATCACCCGCCGGATCAGCCTGCCTTAGTGCGCCGACGACGTATCGACATTGGCGCGCGGCTTGGGCGCGATCCACACGATCACGGCGGCTGCGAACAGGATGAGCGCCGACAGGAAGAATACATGATCGACCGCCATGACGATCGCCTCCTGCTCCACGATATTGGAAATGGTCTGCCGCGCCTGCTCGGCGGAAAAGCCCATGCTCGACAGCATCGACTGGGTCTGGTCGGGTTGCAGCACATTCGCCATGTCGCTGCGCGACACGCGCTGGCTGTCGCCCCAACTCGTCAGCACCAGCGACGTGGCGATCGCGGTCGCCATGGTGCGCACGAAATTCTGGAGGCCCGCGGCCGATGCCGTCTCCTCCGGCCGCACCGACCCCAACGTCAGTGTCGTCAGCGGAATGAAGAAGAAGGGCAGCGCAAAGCCCTGCACGAATTGCGGAATGGCCATGGTGTAGAAATCGACACCGCTCGTCCAGTGCGCGCGCCACAGCGACATGATCCCGATCCACGCCACCGCGCCCGAAATCATCAGCCGCACATCGACACGCGATAGCAGGAAGCCCGCCAGCGGCGCGGTGAACAAAGCCGCCATCGCCGTCAGCGCGGTGATGATGCCGGCCCAGGTCGCGGTATAGCCCATCGACATCTGCAACCATTGCGGGATGACGACGATGCTCGCGAAATAGGAACCGAAACAGAGCGACATGGTGAACAGGCCGGAACTGAAGCCGACATGGCGGAAGATGCGCAGATCCACCACCGGATGCTCCTCCGTCAGTTCCCAGATGACGAAGGCGACAAAACCGATGATCGCCATCAGCGCCAGCGCCAGGATCAACGGGTCGGCGAACCAGTCATGATCGCGACCGATATCCAGCATCACCTGCAAACAGCCGATCCAGAACACCAGCAGGAACAGGCCGACCTTGTCGATCGGCACATTGGCCGTCTCCGTCTCCACCGGCTTCAGCAACGCCTGCGCCGCCAATATGCACACCACCGCGATCGGCAGGTTGATGAAGAAGATCCAGTGCCAGCTCCAATTGTCGCTGATATAGCCACCGACGATCGGCCCCAATGCCGGCCCCATCAGGGTGGTCATCGCCCACATGCCCATGGCCCGCCCGCGCGTTTCGGGCGGGAAGATGCGCATCAGCAACGTCTGCGACATGGGCATGATCGGCCCGCCGCAAATGCCTTGGCCGATCCGGCAGGCAACCAGCATCCCCAGCGTGGAGGACAGGCCGCACAGAACGGAAAACAGGCCAAAGCCGATCATCGCCCAGGTAAACATGCGCACCACGCCGAAACGCTGCGCCAGCCATCCGGTCAGCGGCACGCAGATCGCCTCCGCCACGGCATAGGATGTGATGATCCAGGTGCCCTGATCGGGCGAGATGCCAAGGTTGCCGGCGATATGCGGCACGGACACGTTGGCGATCGTCAGGTCGAGCACGACCATCAGATTGCTCATCGCCAGCACCAGGCCCGCCAGCGTCCGGCTGCGCGGGGAGAGCCGCGAAAAAATATCGTCGTCGCCGCTCATAACCCGCGCGTCCTTATTTGTCGGAAAGGTCGATCTCGACATCCATGGACAGGCCCACGCGCAACGGATGCGCCGCCAGTTCCTTGGGGTCGAGCGCAATGCGCAGCGGCAGGCGCTGCACCACCTTGATCCAGTTGCCGGTCGCATTCTGCGCCGGGATCAGCGACATGGACGCACCCGTGCCGCCCGAAAAACCGACGACCTTGCCATGATAGACGACGTCGCTGCCATAAAGGTCGGACGTCACCGTGGCGGGCATGCCGACCTTCACGTCGCGCAACTGGCGTTCCTTGAAGTTCGCATCGACATAGACCTGGGTCAGCGGCACGATGCTCATGATCGGGCTGCCCTGCGCCACGCGCTGGCCGACCTGCACCTGCCGCTTGCTGATGACGCCGTCGATCGGCGCACGGATGACGGAGCGATCGAGGTTCAGCTTCGCCGTATCCAGCTTGGCCTGCGCCGCCATCACCGCCGGGTCCGTGTCGATCGTCGATCCACGCACCAGCGCGTCGTTGGCGGCCAGCTGGCCGCTCGCCGCGCCACGCGTCGCCTGCGCCGTCTGCACGCCGGCACGCGCCAGCTCCAGTGCCGCGCGGGCGGATACATAGGCCTTGCGCGCGCTGGTCACTTCGTCGCCCGACACCGCGCCGTCACCCACCAGCGCCTCGCGCCGTTGCAGGTCGATCCGCGCCTTGTCGAAATCGGCCTGCGCGCTCGTCAGCTGCGCGCGCGCCTGCACGATGTCCGCGCCACGCGCATCCACCTGCGCCGCCAGCGACGTGCTGGTTGCGCTGGTCTGGCGGAACTTGCGCTTGGCTTCGGCCAGATCCGCTTGCGCCTGCGCCACCGCGATCTTCGCGTCGGTCGGGTCCAGCTTCACCAATATGTCGCCGCGCTTCACGGCCTGCGTATCGCTGACCAGAACCTCGGTCGCCTGCGCCGACAACAGCGGCGTGACCTGCGCCATTTCGGCGTTCACATAGGCATTGTCGGTCGCGACATGATTGCGTCCGACCAGCAGATACCAGCCGGCCCACAACACGCCGCCCACGACGACGATCAGGCCCAGCCGGATCAGCCATGTCTTGCGCGCCGACTGGCGGGCATCCTGCTGCGCATCATTGTCCGGCGCGCCATTGTCCGGTGCTGGGGTTTCGGGCGTGGCATCAGCCATTGGGACGATCCTTGGACTGGAAGTCGCTGGCGGCAAAACCGCCGCCCAGCGCACGGATGAGGGCAATATCGGTGGAGAAGGCACTTGCCTCCAGCCCGGCGAGCGACTGGCGCGCGCCCAGCAATTGATCCTCGACATTCAGCACGTCGAGATAGGTGGACAGGCCACCCTTGTAGCGTTTCTGCGCAATGCCATAGGCATCCTGCGACGCGGCGACCGCCGCGCGCGCATCGACCAGCCGCTGGTCCAGCGTCTTGCGCGTGGTCACCGCATCGGCGACCTCTTGATAGGCGGCCAGCACGGTCTTGTCATAGGATGCGACCGCCTCGTCATAGGTCGCCCGCGCGCCGCGATACTGGCCCTGCAACGCCCCGCCGTGGAAGATCGGCAGGCTGATCGCCGGGCCGACATTGCCGAACAGAGATCCCTTATCGAACAGGCTGTCGATGAAGGGTTTGCGCGTACCGGTGGCCGATGTGCCGTTGAAGACAGTGTCATAGCCCAGCGACTGGAAACCGACCAAGGCGGACAGGCGAAGCGCCGGGAAGAAATCGGCGCGCGCCACCTTGATCCGCTTGGCCGCCGCTTCGGCGCGGGCCAGCGCGGCGGCGATATCGGGGCGACGGGCGATCAGATTGGTGGTGACGTCGGCAGGCAGGCCCAGCGGCGCCAGCGCGCCGACCTTGGGCCGGCTGATCGACAGGCCACGATCCGGCCCGGCGCCGATCAGCGCCGCGATCTGATGCTGGCGCAGCTCGATCGCCATATTGGCGGCCGCCAGTTGCGCCCGGGCCGACGACACGGTGGCGTCTGCCTGGCGCACGCTGCCGCGCGTATCCAGCCCGTTGCGCTGACGGTCGGCGGCCAGCTTCTGGCTCGCCATGCGGATGTCCAGCGTCTGCTGCGCGATATCCGCCTCATCATGCAGCCGCGCCAGATCGGCATAGGCGTCGGCAATGCCGGTGGTCAGCGCGAGCCGCGCCTGCTGCGCATCGATCTGCGCCGCGCGCGTTTCCGACGTGGCGGCGGCCAGTGCCGCCTTGTTCTTGCCCCACAGGTCGAGGTCGAAGCCTAGGTCCAGCGCGGCGCGCCCGGTGCCTAGCCAGCCTTGCGGCACGAACGCCTTGGGCATGCCCATATTATAGCTTTGCTTGGTCGCGGCGCCGCTCGCCTCCAGATCGACCGACGGCAACAGCGCGGCGCCCGCCTGCTGCGCCATGCCGGCCGCCTTGCGGAACCGCGCGCTGGCCGCCGCGACGTCAGGCGACGATCGCAATCCTTCCGCCATCAGCTGATCCAGCTGCGGATCGCCATAGGACGTCCACCAGCCATCGCCCGGCCAGGCGACCGGCGCGGCCGCCAGGCTGCGCTCCGCCGCCACGCTGGCGGGTGCGCGCAGTTCGGGCTTGGCACCCAGATCGGGGACTGCGGCGCAGGCGGCCAGCAGCATAAGGGAAGAGGCCATACCGCCGACACGGGCGACTTTGGCAATGCGACTCACGGGCATATCTAACCGTACCATCCAGTATGAATATCGCCATTGCGCCTCGCGCTTGGCCTTGTCAACATAAATAGCGTACTCTATGGTACGATTTGATGACACAGCCTGCCTGCCCTCTTACACCCAGCAAAAGGGAAATCCGCCGCATGGATCGCCGCGACGCGATCCTGACCGTGGCGCAGGGCTATTTCCTCAAACATGGCTTTGCCGGCACCACCATGTCGGGCATCGCTGCCGAGCTTGGCGGGTCGAAAGGCACGTTGTGGAACCACTTCCCGTCGAAAGAAGAATTGTTCGCCGCCGTGCTCGACCGAGTGGCCCGCGCCTATCGCGCGCGCCTGTCGCAATTGCTCGATCCGGAAGGGCCGCTGGAGGAGACGCTCAGGACCGTCTGCTTCAGCCTGATCCAGAAGGTAACGTCGACGGAGGCCGGCGCGCTGCATCGGCTCATCATATCGGAAAGCCGCCGTTTTCCCGAACTCGGCCAGATATTCTACGATCTGGCGCCGCAAAATACCCGTCTGCTGCTGGCGGACTTCCTGCAAGGCGCGATGGAGCGGGGCCAGATTCGCAAGGGCGACCCGATCGACGCCGCCCGCGCATTGCTGTCTCTTTCGCTGTCCGGATGCCACCAGCAGATGCTGATCGGCCGGATCGAATATCCCGCCCCCAACGAGATCGCTGCCGACGCGGCCTTCGCCGTCGACATCTTCCTGCGCGCCTACGCCGTCCCGGCCTGATCGCCGCTGCGTTAACCATTTCTTCGGGCGCGCTTCCTATCCTGCACCACCATGGCCGGTGCGTATCGGCTGGCGAAAGTGGGACGACATGGCACTCTTCAAGCGCAACCGCATCCGTCACGCCGAACTGGACAGGCTCAACGAGTCGCGCCCGCAACGCCGGCTGCGCCTGCTGCTGGTCGATGAAAATCCGACCGCGCGCGCCGTCGCCGCCCGCCGCCTGTCGCACCTCAACTATGATGTGGTGCTGGCCGAAAACGGCTTCATCGCCCTCAACCTGCTCGTCACCCGTCCGGTCGATATCATCCTGATCGACACCAGCCTGACGATGCTGCCCGCCGTCGCCCTGATGCAGAAGATCCGCGCCGCCAATCTGGCCGGCAATGCCTGTTTCGTGATGATCGCCGGTCGCCTCGACAGCCAGTCCATCGTCGAGGCGCTGGATGCCGGCGCCGACGATCAGGTCGTCAAGCCTTTCGACTTCGATGTGCTGGATGCGCGCCTGCGCCATTTGTGCCAGCGCGCCGAGCAGGTCGGGGCGCTCGCCCGCCACAATGCCGAGCTGGACGCCCGCATCGCCCGTCGCGCGGTGGAACTGGGCGAAACCCGCGAAGCGCTGCGCGAAATGCAGATCGACCGCGCCCGCCTCGTCTCCTCGATTCAGGCGCTACATGACGAGGTCGAACGGCTACAGGCGGCGCAAGGTTAAATCCCGACCCAGACGGTCAGCCCTTCGCTCTTTTCCGTCGGAAGCCCCTCCGCCACGATCCGCACCGCATCCACCCGCGCCCGATCCAGGATCGCCGCCGGCACATCCACCGCATGATAGACCCGATCCGCCTGCGCCAGCATCCGCGCGTCGCGCAGCGTCAGGTCATCCGGATCGTCCGATCGCAGCCGCAGGACATAAAGTTCGCCGACCATCGCATCCGGCGCTTCCGACAACCAGAAGTCCACATCAGGATCAAACCCCAGCGGGTCGATCGCCCCGCCCGGCGCCAGCGCCTTGCCGATGGCCTGCCGCCGCTGCGCCGAATCGGGCCATAGCCGCCGCAATGCGCCCCGCGCCGCAAACAGCGCCCGCGCCAGATCGCCCAGATGGGTCGGCAACAACGCTTCCAGCCGCTGCCGCAGTGCCGCCGCCAGCCCCGCCGACGCCCCGCCTGTGCCGATGGCGATCAGCACCGGATCGCGATCCACGATCGCCGGCAGGGTGAAGTCGCACAGCGCCGGCCGGTCGGTCGCATTGACCAGTAGGCCGCGCGCCTTCAATCGCGCCACGGTCGCCTCGTCGCCATCCGCCACGATCGCGATCCGCGCATCCGCATCCTCTTCGCGCACGACGATCGCGCCGGCCCGCTCCAGCAGGCGGCGCTTGGCCTCGGCGGCCTCGCCTTGCCCGGTCAGGATGACCGGCCGGCCCGTCAACGCCAGGAAGACGGGCAGGCTCTGCATCAGTTGCCGACCCAGTCGGGGATGATGTCCGCCGCGATCAGCGCTTCGAGCGGCGGCCGCTCGCGCACCACCGCCCATTTGTCGCCCGACACCAGCACTTCGGGCGTCAGCGGCCGGCTGTTATAGGTACCCGCCATGGTCGCGCCATAGGCGCCCGCCGTCATGAAGGCGACCAGATCGCCCGCCTGCACCACATCCATGTCGCGGTGCATGGCGAAGGTATCGCCCGTCTCGCACACCGGCCCCACGACATTGGCGGTTTCGCGCACACCGGCCGGCTTCACCGCCCGGATATCATGCCAGGCATCATACAGGCTCGGCCGCATCAGGTCGTTCATCGCCGCATCGACGATCACGAAAGGCGCCTGCGCGCCCTGCTTCACCCGCACCACGCGCGACAGCAGCGCACCCGCATTGCCCACGATCACCCGGCCCGGCTCGAACATCAGGCGCACCGGCCAACCCTGCGTCACCCGGCACACCATCGCGCCATAGTCGGCGGGGCTGGGCGGCAAAGGCTGCGAAGGATCATAAGGCACGCCCAGGCCACCGCCCAGATCGGCGGTACGAATGTCATGCCCCGCCGCGCGCAACGCCTCGATCAGCACGCCGACCTTGGTGAACGCCGCCTCCAGCGGTGCCAGATCGGTGAGCTGGCTGCCGATATGCACGGCCACGCCCTGCACATCCAGACCCGCCAGGTCGCGCGCGGCATCATAGCTTTCCAGCGCCCGGTCATAGGGAATGCCGAACTTGTTTTCCGACTTGCCGGTCGAAATCTTGGCATGGGTGCCGGCGTCCACATCGGGGTTGATGCGATAGGCAACCGGCGCACGCTTGCCCATGGACAGCGCGACCTGCGACAGCATTTCCGCTTCCGGCTCGCTTTCCAGATTGAACTGGTAAATGCCCTTGTCCAGCGCCAGCCGCATTTCCTCGGCCGTCTTGCCGACGCCGGAAAAGACGATGCGATCGGCCGGGATGCCCGCCGCGATCGCGCGCAGCAATTCGCCGCCCGACACCACATCCGCGCCCAGCCCCAGCTTCGCCAACGTCGCCAGCACCGCGCCATTGGGATTGGCCTTCACCGCAAAGGCGATCAGCGGATTGTCGAGCGCGCTCAGCCCTTCGCGGAACACGCCGACATGGCGCTCCAGCGTCGCGGTCGAATAGACATAGACAGGCGTACCGACCGCATCGGCGATCGCGTCCAGCGGCACCTGCTCCACCTGCATGGCGCCGTTCACATAATCAAAATGGTCCAAAGTCGCTATTCCTGGCTTATTGCGGCTGCTTTTCAGGCGGCAGGTCGAACGGATCGTCACCGCGCTTGCGGGACTGGGTCAGCAATTCCACGTTACGCTCCGGCCGTGCCTGAATGGACGGCTGCATCAGTTGCGCAGCAGTCGGCGCGGTCGCGGCGCCCACCGGCACGGCGGGCAGGCTCTGGCCCTTGACCGGTTTCAATGGCTGACGCCCGCCACAGGCGGTCAGCGCCACCGCCATCAACCCCAGTCCGACCAGCGCCTGCGTCTTCATGATCCCAATTCCTTCTTCGCGTCGGCGATCCGCGCCCGCACCTGGGCAGGCGCCGTACCGCCATGGCTTTGCCGGCTGGCGACCGAAGCGTCCACCGTCAGCACCGCATAGATGCGATCGTCGATCCGCGCGTCGATGTCCTTCAGCGTCTCCAGCGGCAACTGGTCCAGCGGCACCGCCGCCGCTTCCGCCGCCGCCACCGCGCGCCCGGTGATATGATGCGCCTCGCGGAATGGGATGCCGCCTTCGCGCACCAGCCAGTCGGCCAGGTCCGTCGCGGTGGCAAAGCCGCTTTCGGCCAGCCCGCGCATCCGGTCGGTCCGGAACGTCACCGTCTCGATCATGCCGGTCATCGCCGCGATCGACAGGCCCAGCAGGTCGTGCGCCTCGAACACCGGCGGCTTGTCGTCCTGCATATCCTTGGAATAAGCGAGCGGCAGGCCCTTCATCGTCACGCACAAAGCGGTCATGCAGCCCATGATCCGCCCGGCATGGCCGCGCACCAGTTCGGCGGCATCGGGATTGCGCTTCTGCGGCATGATGGAGCTGCCGGTCGAATAGGCGTCGGGCAATTTCACGAAGCCGAAGGGCTGGCTGGCCCAGATGATGAACTCTTCCGCCAGCCGCGACAGATGCAAAGACGCCTGCGTCGCCGCCATCAGATAATCGAGCGCGAAGTCGCGGTCGCTGACGCTGTCCAGGCTGTTGTCGGTCGGCTTGGCAAAGCCCAGAGCCGCCGCCGTCATATGGCGATCGGTCGGAAATCCGGTCCCGGCCAGCGCCGCCGCGCCCAGCGGGCATTCATCCGCCCGCGCTCGCGCGTCGGCAAAACGGCTGCGGTCCCGCCGCACCATTTCATAATAAGCCATCAGATGATGCCCCAGCGTCACCGGCTGCGCGGACTGGAGATGGGTGAAGCCCGGCATCACCGCATCGGCATTGTCTTCCGCCCGCGCCACCAGCGCGCGCTGAAGGCCGAGCAGCCCGGCCTCGACCTCGTCGATGGCATCGCGCACCCACAGGCGAAAATCGGTCGCCACCTGATCGTTGCGGCTGCGCGCGGTGTGCAGGCGCCCGGCCGCCGGGCCGATCAGCTCGGCCAGCCGCGACTCGGTGACCATGTGGATGTCTTCCAGGTCCAGATCGACCGGCACGCCATGGGCTTCATATTCGGCCGCGATCGTGTCGAGTCCCGCGGAAATCGCATCGGCATCCTGCTGCGAAACGATGCCCTGCTTGGCCAGCATCGCGACATGCGCCTTGGACCCTGCGATATCCTGTTTCCACAATCGCTTGTCGAAGGGGATGGAGGCATTTATCTCACGCATGATAGAAGCCGGGCCGGCGGCGAACCGGCCGCCCCACATGCTGTTGGAGCCCTTCCCAGTGATCTCTTCTTCACGCGCGCTAATGATACTGCTCCTGCCTGCCGCTCTGGCGGCCTGCGATAGGCAATCGCCGCCAAAGGAGCAAGCCAATGCCGCCATCAGTGGCGAGGTTGCGACCTCATCGGAAGAAGTGAAGGGCATAGGGACGAAGGACGGCACGTTCGACTACCGGCTCGACCGCAGCAAGGCGGGCACCCCTGCCCCCGATTTCGCCTTTCTCGACCCCGATGGCGGCAAAAAGACGCTGAAGGATTTCGCCGGCAAGCCGCTGATCGTCAATCTCTGGGCGACCTGGTGCGCGCCCTGCATCGCGGAAATGCCGACGCTGGACCGGATTGCCGCGACCTATGGTCCCAAGGGGCTGACCGTCCTCACCATCTCGCAGGATAATCAGGGGCTAAAGGCCGCCAAGCCCTTCTTCGAAAAACATCCGCTGCCCCATCTCAAGGGCTGGGCCGATCCGGAAAACCATCTGGGCTTCCATTATGCCACCGGCCTCCTCCCCACCACCGTCATCTATGACGCGCAGGGCAAGGAAATGGTGCGCGTGATCGGCGCGATGGATTGGGAAGGCGCTGAGGCGAAGGCGCTGATCGACGCCGCGATAAAATCCTGAATGGCGCAGAGACAGTAAGACGAACGAAGATCAAAAACCCGCCATGCCAGGCGATTGCAAAATGGCATGGCGCGTAAATATAATCATCAGTTGCACCATTTGGTACACAGCCAATATGCTGATCGGCTATTTATAGGAAACAATAGAGAAATATTGCGTTTTTAATTCATTTTTTTGCGGTGCAGTAGAGGATTTCACCAACCCGTCCGTCGTCCCCCTTGTCATCTATAATGCATAAACAGGGGGCATGAATGACACGACTGTCCGCACTCAAGCTTTCACTTATCCTCGCATCGTCCTGGTCCGCTTGTGCGCTTGCACAAGAAGCGCCGCAGGAACCGCAGGCCGATCAGGGTGGCGACATCATCGTCACGGGCACGCGCGCCGTTGGCATTTCCGCTGCCGAGTCCGCCGCACCGGTCCAGGTGCTGGGCGAAGAAGCCATCAGCCATGTCGGCCAGCCGAACCTCAACCAGGTTCTCACGCAAATGGTGCCGGGCTTCACCGCCCAGACGCAGGGTACCGATCTTTCCAGCTTCTCGCTGTCGGCCCGTCTTCGCGGCCTCAGCCCCAACCACACGCTGGTCCTGGTCAATGGCAAGCGCCGCCACGGCAACGCCATTCTTCAGGTGATTTCCGGCGCGTTCCAGGGTTCGGCCGCACCCAGCATCGACGTCATCCCGCCCGACGCCATCTCGCGCGTCGAAGTGCTGCAGGAAGGCGCAGCGGCCGTCTACGGCACGGATGCGATCGCGGGCGTCCTCAACTTCATCCTCAAGGATAATAATGAAGGCGGGTCGTTCAAGGTTACCGGCGGTCAATATTATGACAGCGAAGGCGAACTTTTCTCCGCTTCGGGCAATGTCGGCTTCAAACTGGGCGAGGACGGCTATTTCAACCTGACCCTGTTCCATCGCCGCCAGGATTATACCACCGTCGGCAAGGGCCAGGTGCTCGTCACCAAGCAGGACGGCACGCTTCAGCCCAACGCACCGGCACAATGGTCCAACCTCGCCGGCGACGCGCTGTCGGGCATCAACGGTGGCCAGCCCAAGACCAACCTCAACGTCGCTTTCTACAATATGGGCTATGATTTCGGCGGCGTCGAACTCTACAGCTTCGGCGACTATAGCCGCCGCGAAGGCTGGGCCAAGCAGGGCTACCGCCATCCCAAGCGCATCTGCTACGAAGCCGGCAACACCGGCGGCAACGTGACGGCTGCGGCCTACAATCCCAACATCTGTTACGGCAATACCGGCGTGGTCGGCATGGTGCCGCTGCAGCATGTGATCGAAAATGAATATAGCGTCACCGTCGGCGCCAAGGGCGAATTCGGCGGCGGCTGGAACTACGACGTCAGCGGCACCTATGGTTCGCAGAAGGACGACATCTGGACCGAAGCCTCGGCCCATCGCGAAATCTGGCAGGAAAGCTACCAGAACCAGCTGCGCGGCGTCGGCGTCGCCAACACGCCCAGCAGCGCCTATGACGGCGGGTTCAAACTGGCCCAGACCACGCTGACCACCGACATCCGCAAGGAATTCGAAGCGGGTCTGGCCAGTCCGATCACGCTCGCCTTCGGTGGTGAATATCGCAAGGACGAATATGAAATCATCGCCGGTGATTCCATCTCGACCTACAAGACCGGCGTTCAGTCCTTCCCCGGTTACAAGGCGAGCGACGCAGGCAAGTTCGATCGCAGTTCCAAGGCAGGCTATATCAACCTGATCGCCAAGCCGACCGACGGCTGGAGCGTCGACCTTGCGGGCCGGTACGAAGATTATACCGATTTCGGCGATACGCTGATCGGCAAGATCACCACCCGCTACGACTTCTCGGATGCCTTCGCCATCCGTGGCACCGCCAGCACGGGCTTCCGTGCGCCGACGCTGCAGGAACAGAAATATTCGACCATCAACGTCGGCCCGACCAGCGCCGTCGCACAGTTGCCCGCCGGCACCCCTGCCGCCGCGTTGCTGGGCTTCGGTCCGCTCGGACCGGAAAAGTCGAAGAATTTCTCGGCCGGCTTCGTGGTTCGCCCGGTCAACAAGCTGGCGATCACGGTCGATGGCTATCTGATCAAGATCAAGGATCGCATCACCGGCACCGCCGCACGCAACGCCGTCCTCAACGGCGTAGCACAGCCCGGCGGCGCGGATATCCTGAACGCCCTGAGCGCTGCGGGTATCGTGCTGGACAGCGCGCTGTTCACCAGCGGCACCATCGGCGTGCAGAGCTTCACCAACGGTGTCGACACCCGCACCTGGGGTATCGACTTCTCGGCCAGCTATCCGGTCGCGCTGGACTTCGGTTCCTTGAACCTGTCGCTGACCGCCAACTATAACAAGACGAAGATCACCAACAACAAGCTGGGCTATCCGCTGTTCAACGCAGCATCGGAAAGCAATATCGAACGTGCCAACCCGGACTATAAGGTCGTCGCCAACGCGCTGTTCAAGAGCGGTCGCTTCGGCCTCAACCTGCGCGAAACCTTCTATGGCAAGACCAGCGTGCTGGTGCGTCCGGCCTTCACCTCCTCCGCTGCCGGGTCGGTCATCATCCCGGATGGCGGTTTCCTGATCGCCGACGGTGCGGTGGTCAACGGCGTGAACGCCAACCAGCTCTACTTCAACGGCGTGGCCAAGGCAGCGGCGATCACCGACCTGGAAGTGAATTACGACTTCACCGACAATGTCACCTTCTCGCTGGGCGCCAACAATCTGTTCAACAAGAAGCCGGAAATCCCCAAGCTGCTCAAGGGCGTGGTCGTTCCGACCGGCGTATCGCCCTACGAAAACGGCTCCGGCTCCTACAGCGCCTCCTATGGCCACAGCGCCTACAGCACTTCGGGCGGCTACTACTACGCCCGCATCGACTTCAAATTCTGATCGAAGTCACAGGCAAGGGCCGGTCCGGCAAGGACCGGCCCTTCGCACTTACAGAGGGGATTGTCATGAAAGCAGCGATTACCGCTTTTCTTCTGGCCGCCATGGCCACCGGATCGGCCGTGGGATCGGCTTCGGCCGCCACCGTCGAACATAAGCAGGCGCCCGGCGCCATGATCGCCAGCGCTGCGATCGTGCCGCCCGGCAGCACCTTCTACTATCTCTCCGGCGCCACCGCCGCGCCGATCAATCCCGCCGACACCGACAGCGCGGACGCTTATGGCGATACCGAAGCGCAGGCCCTGTCCATCTTCACCAAGATGAAGGCGCAACTGGCCGAAATGGGCCTGACCATGGGCGACATGGTGAAGCTCACCGTCTTCCTCGTCGGTGATCCCAAGAATGGCGGCAAGATGGACCGCGACGGCCTGACCCGCGCCTATAAGAAATTCTTCGGTACCGCCGACCAGCCCAACCTGCCGACCCGCTCCGCCTTCCAGATCTCAGCGCTCGCACGGCCGCAGCAATTGATCGAGATAGAGGGCATCGCGGCCAAGGCGCCCTGAGCCGTTCGGGTCGCACCACGGACAAGAGATTCGACATAAGGCAGGGGATATAACGGCAGGGAATTGGGGGCGAGACCCCTGCCGCACCACACTCGCCCGTCCAGACGGGAAGCCAGCATGACAGATTCTACAGCACCCAGCCGCCGTGACCTTTTGACCATGATCGGCAAGGTCGGTGGCGCCGCGGCCATGTATCAGGCGATGACCGCGCTGGGTCACGCCGCCGAAACCCAGTTCAGCGGGCCTCCGGTGCTGAGCGGCGCGAAGCCGGGTGCCTCGGTCGTCATCCTGGGCGCGGGCCTTGCCGGCATGGCAGCCGCCTTTGAGCTGCAAAAGGCGGGCTATTCGGTCAAGATCCTGGAATTTCAAGATCGCCCCGGCGGCCGCAACTATTCGCTGCGCGGTGGCGATACATTCACCGAAAGCGACGGCACGGTGCAGAAGGTGCAGTTCGCGGCCGGCAACTACATCAATCCCGGTCCCTGGCGCATCCCGCACCATCACAAGGCGCTGCTCCATTATTGCCGTCAGTTCGGCGTCGCGCTGGAGCCCTTCATCCAGCTCAACCATAATGGCTTCATCCATTCGACCGAGGCCTTCGGCGGCAAGCCGATGCGCTACAAGGAGGTCGCGACCGACTTTAAGGGCCACACGTCCGAACTGCTGGCCAAGGCGATCAGTGCCAAGGCGCTGGACGACAAGCTGACCGCGCAAGATCAGGAAAAGCTGATGGAGGCGCTGCGCGGCTGGGGCGTGCTGGACAAGAATCTGGCCTATACCAGCAGCCTCAAAGTATCCGCCCAACGCGGCTATGATCAGGCGCCCGGTGGTGGCCGCAACGGCGCACCCACCCCCTCGCAGATCGCCAAGCTGCAGGATGTGCTCGACCCGCAGGTCTGGACCGCCATGTCCTTCTATTTCAGCTATGTCATGCAAACGACCATGTTCCAGCCGGTCGGCGGCATGGACATGATCGGCAAGGCCTTCGCCAGGAAGATCGGCAAGATCGTCACCTATAACGCCAAGGCCACGAAGGTCGCCCAATCGGACAAGGGCGTGACCGTCAGCTACAAAGATGTCGCCACCGGCCAGATGCACGATGTCAGCGCCGACTGGTGCGTCTGCACCATCCCGCTGTCGATCATCAGCCAGGTCGATATGCAGGTATCCCCGGCACTGAAAGCCGCGATGAAGGCCGTGCCCTATGGCGGCCATGTAAAGATCGGCATGGAATTCAAGCGTCGCTTCTGGGAAGAAGACGACAATATCTATGGCGGTCACAGCTTCACCGACCAGACCATTACCCAGCTATCCTACCCCAATGACAAGATGTTCGGGCAAGGGCCAGCCGTGCTGCTGGGTGCCTTCGCCCGCGACCTGGCCGGCTTCCAGCTGGCCAGCATGACGCCGCAACAGCGTATCGAAACCGCATTGAAACAGGGCGAAGTCTTCCATCCCCAATATCGCAAGGAATATCTGAACGGCGTGTCCG
Organism: Sphingobium limneticum; assembly: GCF_008710165.1. NCBI lineage: Bacteria > Pseudomonadati > Pseudomonadota > Alphaproteobacteria > Sphingomonadales > Sphingobiaceae > Sphingobium > Sphingobium limneticum. The sequence continues at coordinate 219,035 of NZ_VYQA01000006.1, forward strand.
TGCCCTGGAGCCGCGTGCCCTGGATCCTGGGCTGCACCTCCGCCTGGAGCGATGAGAACCGCAAGGCGCATTATAAAAATCTCGTCACGCTCGATAACCGGGTGGTTCTGGCCGGCGAACATGCCAGCTATTATGGCGGCTGGATGGAAGGGTCGATCCTGTCGGGTATCGACGCCATCACCCAGATTCACGAACGAGCGCAGGCCGCCTGATGCGTGGCCCCCTGCTGCGCCTGGCCGCGCTCACTGCGCTGGCCGCCGCGCCCGCCATGGCGGATTCGCCCGGCGGCCGCCCGGTCAAGATCGCCCTGCCGGATGGCGAGCAGGTCTATAATCAGATCTGCGCCGCCTGCCATCTGGACAAGGCGCAGGGTTCGCCCGACGGCACCGTTCCGGCGCTGGCCCATAATGCCAAGCTGGCCGACGCCAATTATCCGATCACCGTGGTCATGAAGGGTCAGGGCGGCATGCCCTGGTTCTCCGAAATGCTCACCCCGGCGCAGGTCGCATCGGTCGTCGGCTATGTCCGCACCCATTTCGACAACAGCTATCCCGAACCCGTCAGCGAAATCGATGTGAAGCGCATCGCCGCACAGGGAAGCGAAGAATGACCGGCGCCAGCCTTTCCCGCCGCATGCTCATGCGTGGCGCGATCGCCGCTGCTGGTGCGGCCAGCGCCGCCCCCGCCCTTGCCCAGCGCGGGCGAAAGGTCGCCCTGCCCGACGATCCAGCCGCCATGGTGGCGACGCTGACCGACGCGGTCTATATCAACAGCAACGAAAATCCGCTCGGCCCCTGCTCCGCCGCATTGGAAGCATTGAGCGGCCTCGACAGGCTGTCCAGCCGCTATGGCATGGCCTTCGCCGCGCAGCTGGAACGGCTGCTCGCCCGGCAGAATGGCCTGAAGCCGGAGGAGGTGCAGGTCCATCCCGGCTCCTTCATGACGCTGCGTTCAGTGGCCCTGACCTATTCGTCGCAGGACCGGCCGATCGCCTTTTTCGAACCGACGTTCGACAGCGGATTCGTGGGCAAGGGGAACAAGGTCGTCACCGGCGCCGTCCCAATCCCATTGTCGGGCGATTTCCGCGGCGACCTGCGCCAGATGCTCGCCGCCGCGCCCAATGCCGGCGTCTATTATATCTGCAATCCCAACAATCCGACCGGCCTCGTCACGCCCCGCGCCGACATCGAATGGCTGCTCGCCAACAAACCTGCCGGATCGGTGCTGCTGATCGACGAAGCCTATATCCATTTCAGCGACGCACCATCCTGCCTCGATCTGGTGGCGAAGGGCGCGGACGTGCTGGTCGCGCGGACCTTCTCGAAAATCTATGGGCTGGCCGGCCTGCGCTGCGGCCTCATCGCCGGACGGCAGGATCTGCTCGACGGCATGGCCGATTATGGCGTCAACATCACGCCCATGCCCGCCGTCGTCGCGGCCGAAGCCAGCCTGCTCGACCCCAAATTGCTGCCGGATCGCAAGGCCTATAACAAGGCGGTGCGCGACGATCTCTTCGCCTGGCTCGACCGGCGCGGCATCCGCTATCTGCCGAGCGAAGGCAGCTTCGCGATGATCCATGTCGGTCGCCCCGGCGCGGCGGTGACGGCGGCGCTCGCCGCGCAGAACATCTTCATCGGCGGCCCGCGCAAACATATGGACGACTGGGTCCGCGTCTCCTTCGGCACCCCGGCGGAAATGCAGGCGTTCAAGATCGCCTTCGCCAAGGTCATGGCATGACACTGTCCCGTCGGCAGGCGCTGGGCGCAGCGATCGCCGTTCCGCTGGCGACGCAGGGCACCCGCGCGGCCAGCACCACGCCCAGCCTGCCGGACAAGCGCAGTTTCGCGCCCACCCCCATAGCCTATCTCGACAATGCCTCCACCCACCCGATCAGCCTGGGCGCGCGCGCGGCGATGGACGCCTATGTCGCCGCCCGCACGCTCGATCCCGCCGCCGCCGCGCGCAAGCCCGTCGATCGCGCCGCCACCCTCGCCAAATTCGCCCGACTGGTGAATGCCGATCCGGACGAAGTCACCTGGGTCCAATCCACCACCATGGGCGAACAGGCGATCCTGCGCGCACTCGGCTTTCCGCACAGCAAGGGCCGCGTCGTCACCGACACGCTCCATTTCTACGCCGGTTTCCCCATGTATCAGGAGCTGGCGAAACAGGGCGTGGACGTCGCCTGGGTGCAGGCCCGCGACGGCCGCATCCATATGGAGGATATGGCCAAGGCCATCACGCCCGGTACGAAACTGGTCAGCCTCTCGCTCGTCTCGACCTATAATGGCTTCCAGTATGACCTGAAGGCCGTGTGCGATCTGGCCCATGCCGCCGGTGCGCTGGTCTATGCCGACATCATCCATGCGGCCGGCGCCGTGCCCGTAGACCTTCACGGCAGCGCCGTCGATTTCGCCGCCTGCGCCACCTATAAATGGCTGATGGGCGATTTCGGGCTGGGCTTCCTTTACGCCCGACGCGGCGTGCTGGACAATCTGCCGCTAGCGGACTTCGGCTATTATGGTTTCGCCGCGCCCGACGCGCCGCCCGGCATCACCCTGTCGCCGCCGGAAACCCACATCTATCCCATGGACCCGCCCGGCACCGCACCGGTCAGCTACAGCGTCCGCCCCGGAACGCTCGGCCATTTCGGCACCGGTACCTATGCCCAATCGGTTATCCCGGCGATCGACCATGGCCTCGACTATATCGGCGCGCTCGGCGTCCCGGCGATCCAGACCCACGCCCAAAGCCTGATTGCCCCGCTACGCGACGGCATAAAGGCCAAGGGCTACACCATCATCACCCCTCCCGGCACACCGGCCCCGATCCTGACCGCCCTGCACCCCCAGGCCAAGACCCGTCTGAGCGAGCCTATGGCCAAGGCACAGGTGCGCATTTCACTCCACGACCATCATTTCCGCATCGCCCCGTCGGTCTTCAACGATATGGGTGATGTGGACCGCCTGCTCGCCGCGCTCCCGCGCGCCTGATCCTGTACGGAGAGACTTATGAAGCGCCTTCTCGCCACTGCCCTGTTGCTGGCCGCCACACCCGCTTTCGCCCAGCCCGCTGCGGCGCCGCAGCCTTTGCCGGCAAAGCTGCCCTTCTCCCCTTCGATACGCGTGGGCGATATCCTGTTCATGTCGGGCCAGATCGGCCAGGTGCCCGAAGGCATGGACAAGCATAAGGAAGGGTTCGACGCAGCCGTCCGGGGCGCGATGGATTCGATCGGCAAGATCCTGAAGGACAATGGCCTCGACTATGGCAGCGCCGTCAAATGCACGGTGATGCTGGACGACATGGCAGACTGGCCGCGCTTCAACGCCGCCTATCTCCCCTATTTCGAAGGCAAGCGCCTCCCCACCCGCAGCGCTTTCGGCGCGGACGGACTGGCGCTCGGCGCCCCGCTCGAAGTGGAATGTATCGCCGCCTTCAAATAAACGCTGCGCTTTACACAGTCGTCACCCCGGACTTGATCCGGGGTCCCGCTGCCTTGGTTTCAGTCGATCCAAGGAAACAGAAGCCAGATCAAGCCTGCTCCGAGCCTGCCGAAGGTTCACAGCATGACAATAGGCCGCGGCAGCGGGAAATATTCGTCTATATCTGCCGCTTGGCGTTGAAAGGCGGAACGATCTTGCAACGATAGGACCGCGTTTCGTCGATCAGGCCGGCATGCAATTGCGTCGATAGGATCAGCGTCGTCCGATCCAGCCGCTCGACCCGGCGCGTATCGCTCAATATGCTGCTGATCATCCCGCCGCCCTGCTTGACCAGCGTGATGGTCGCATCGTCCTGCGCGGCGATCTTGTTCCAGTCGCCACCGGCGTCGCGCCAGCGCCCGCCGGTAAAGTCGATCACGATCTCCCTCACCGACCGGTCATCGGCGGTACAGGACAGGCCCCTGCTGTCCGACACGGTTGGGGCGATCGCGGGCGGTGCAGCGGCGGGCGGTGCAGCGGCGGGCGGTGCAGCGGCGGGCGGTGCAGCGGCAGGCGGCGCAGCGACGGCTGGCGGCGCGGACGGCGCCGTGGCGGCCATCATAGCCGGCGCGGCGAATATCATCAACATCGACAAGGCCAGTCTCTCAACCATGGCCCGATGATATCAGACCCGCAGGCCAAGCGATAGCACCGGTCAAATCGGCGCGGCTTCCCGCACCACCAGCACCGGCACGCCATCGCGCACCGGAAAGGCCAGCCCCGCCGCGTCGGACAACAACGCCCCCCGCGCCGCGTCCCAGCGCAGCGGCGTGCGCGTGACCGGGCAGACCAGCTTGTTCAGCAGCCAAGGGTCGATGGGCGCGCCATCGTTCACGGCAACATCGCTCATTGCATCGTCGCGCTACCATCGCGCTCTATCCGGCCGACGATCTGCATCAACTGGATGATCCGGTCCGCCCGCTCGGACAAGCTATCGGCCTCCAGCAATGTCTGCTTGGCCGCCGGATCGAACGGCACGATCTGCGCGATGCCGTTGACCAGCGCCGTATCGTCCAGCCGCGACACCGCCGTCCAATCCACCACATAACCTAGCGAATCGGCGAAACGGCGCGATTCCTGTTCCAGCGCCGCCCGCTCGACCGCGTGCAGCACCTCGTCTTCCTGTGGCGCCTGCTCGACATCCGCCTCGATCTGGCGGAACTGAGTGGATACCGTCAATTCCCGCACCACGCGGAACCGGGCAAGGCCCGTCAGCACGATGTTGAACCGCCCGTCGTCCAACGCCTCGATCTGGCTGACATGGCCCAGGCATCCGACATCGAACAAGGTCGGCACCGGACCGACCCCGCGCGGCTGGATCATCCCGATCCGCCGATCGCGCGCCATGACGTCATGAATCAACGCCCGATACCGCGGCTCGAAAATATGCAGCGGCAGGTCCATGCCCGGCAACAGCAGTGCGCCGGACAGAGGAAAGATGGAGACGCGGGCGACGGGCATGCGCGTTACGAAAACAGGATCTGCGACAGCTTGCGCCGCTGCGCCGACACCCACGGATCTTCCAGACCCACGGCATCGAATATGGTCAGCAATTGCGCCCGCGCCGCACCGTCATTCCACGCCCGGTCGCGCCGCACGATCTCCAGCAGCGCTTCGGCCGCGCCGTCGCGATCGCCATTGGCCATCAAGCCGCCGGCCAGCTCGAACCGCGCCTCATGATCGTCGCCATCGGCGTCCACTCGCGCCTGCACGCCCGACAGGTCGGCCACCGGCTTGACGTCGCGCGCCAGTGCGATCGCGGCACGCGCCTGGTCGATCGCGACATTCTTCGCGACATCGGCGGGCAGCGCGGCCAGCACCGCTTCCGCCTCGTCCAGCTGGCCCAGCGCCACCAGCGCCCGCGCCAGGCCGGACACCACCTCGACATTGTCGGGCACCATCTCGGCCAGCTGACCGAATACCGACAAGGCGCGCTTGGCATCGCCGGCCGCCAGCACTTCCTCACCCATGGCGATCAGCGGTGCGATTTCCTGCAACTGCGCCTTCTCATCGGATTCGATCGGCAATTGCGACAGCAGCTGATCCAGATATTGCTTCAACTGCCCTTCGGTGCGCGCCTGGCTCAGGTCGGCGACCGGCTGGCCCTGGAACACTGCATAGACGGTCGGGATCGACTGCACCCGGAACTGGCTGGCGATAAAGCCATTTTCGTCGACATTGACCTTGACCAGCTTCACGCCCTTGGGCGCATATTCGGCGCACACCTTCTCGATCACCGGGGTCAGTTGCTTGCACGGCCCGCACCATTCGGCCCAGAAATCGACGATCACCAGGCTCGTGCGCGAAGGCTCGACCACATCCTGGCGAAACGCCTCCACGGCCGCCTTGTCAGCCTCGCTCAATCCCAGGGTCGCCACGCTTATAATCTCCTGCCAATGCGGTCATTCACCGCCGTCATACCGCGCCTTATGTGGGGCGTCACCCCTTGCGGACAAGACGAAAGGGCAGGAAAGCGTCAGAAGGTGTAGCCGATACCCAGTGCGCCGACGAACTGGTTGCGCGATCCGGCGTCCGCGACGATCGGCGAATCCGCATATTTGCCCAGAACACGGGAATAACCGGCCACGCCGAATATCGCCCAACCCTTGCGCAGATCACCCGACAGCGCCTTGCCGGCGGAAAGGTTGACGTTCAGCCGCTTGAAGCCCGATCCGCCAGCGCGGTTATAGACGTCCAGCCCGCTAGCCAGGCTCTCCTGCGGCGTGATGTCGAAATAATAGCGGCCATATTTCTTGCCGACATATTCCGCCGACACCGAAGCGCCCACGAACGTCGTCAGCGACAAGGGCGTGAAATATTCGATCGTGGGCGTCACGACATAGCTGCCATGCGCGCCCGCGACATCCTTGGTCACCGCCACGCGCGCCGACAGATTGTCATAATCGCTGGTAATCACCCCGGTCTTGCCGACGCCGACGAAGCCGCCGACCTCCACCGCCACGTCGCGCTTGCCCAGCGCGCGCACGGCATCGTCGCGGATCGCCTTGCGGCTCGTGCGGTCCAGCCGGACGTTGACCACCGGCCCCAGTTCGAAATCGACGCCCGTACCGGTCGGATCGGGAATGGCATCGACATAGAGCGCCGTGCCGCGCGTCCAGAAGGCGAAATCATGCACCTTGCCGCGTGCCTGCACCAACGGCATCACACGATAATCGTCGGACCCTTCATAGCTGGGGATGGCGGCGATCCCGGCGCCGATGGTCAGCGTGCTATGCTGCTCCTCTTCCTGCGCCATGGCGGGCGCGACAAGCAGTTGGGCCACGACGAATGTCGCGGCCAATCGGCAGCGGAAATGATCCATAATAGCCCTGTTTATGAAGATGCGTTCAGGGCCTAGAATGTTTCGAGGGGCTTAGCGGTTCCCCCGCCCCACAAGACGGCGGCGCATCACAGGAAATATTTCAGCGTGATCGCCTGCTCCACCGGCGCGCCCACGACCGGAAAACTGGCCGATTTGAAGCTGGGCGCGCCAAAGCGCAGCACAGGATTGCGGGAGAAACCCACGCCCTCGCGCGGAATGCCGGCAAAAGTATCCAGCTTCCCATTGCCATTTTCGTCATGGATGATCGCGATGGCATAGTCGCCCGGCGCCAGCGCGCCGAGCGGGATCGGCCCGTTTTTCACCGGCACGGCGAAATGGCGCTTCTCCGGATCCTTGGTGCAGTCGGGAAAGAAGGCCGCCGTGCGGGTCACGCACACCAATATCTGCCCCTTGGCCGATCGCAGCCCGTCCAGCGTCATGCCGATCGGCTGCGACTGCCCCGCCGGCGCCGCCGCCGTCAACCCTGCCAGCGCCACCACAGGCACCCAAAATCCAGCCTTCACCCGCGCCCCTTCCTGAAATCGCCCAGACCTTTATCGGTGCCGCACAGCCGGTCCCAGACGCGGAAATAAAGCCCGTAATTGCAATTATACTGATCATGATGCCGCTGATGATGGGTCGCGGTGATCAGCCACCCACCCAGCGGCCCGCGCACCATCCAGCGCGGGAACATCTCCCACCCCATATGATTGCTCACCCCCATGACGGTCATGATCGTCAGCACAGCGCCCAGCACGCCGACATGGATCGGGATCAGCAGCACCAGCACGGGAATCACGAACGCCCCGGTCAGTGCCTCCCAGGGATGGAAACTCATCGCCGCCCACGCCGTCGGCGGCCGGCTGGCATGATGCACCGCATGGGCGACACGAAACAGGCGCGGCCGGTGCATCCAACGATGCGTCCAGTAAAACCAGGTGTCATGCAGCGCGAGATAGAGCAGCAGCGACACCGGCAACCACCAGAGCGGATAATCGCCAACATCCTCATAGATGCGCGTCCATCCCCGCGCCTGCCAGCCCCAGGCGACCACGCCCGCCGGCACGCCATAGATCAGCGCGGACAGCAGCGACCAGCCGATCTCCCGCCCCATCTGCTTTTCCAGCCCGCGATACAGGCCCGGCTGTTTGATCCGCGTCGCCAGCGCAAAACCCCCGCTCGCCAACAGATAGCGCCCGCCGACAATGGCACTCATCGCAAGAGCGGACAGGATGATGGCTGCGACCATGGCAGGGGCTATAGGCGCGGTTACGCCACTGCGAAAGAAGAAGAAGCCCGCAAATCACACTCTGGACCCCGGCCTTCGCCGGGGAACGGACATATCAGGTCCGCGGTCGCGCCTGCCGATAGCTGCCCAGCTGCCGTACCCATTTCGTATGGAATTCCAGCTCCGCCAGCGCGCGGTCGACCGCCGGGTCGCCCGGCATCCCCTCGATATCGCAGAAGAATTCGGTCGCGGCGAAACTCGCCCCGCGCTGATAGCTTTCCAGCTTGGTCATGTTGACCCCGTTGGTCGCAAAGCCGCCCATCGCCTTGTAGAGCGCGGCCGGGATATTCTTCACTTCGAACAGGAATGTCGTCATGACCGGCCCGACATTGGCGGTCGGCAGCTTGGGATCGCGCGCCAGCACCAGGAAGCGCGTCATATTGTCGTCGCTATCCTCGATATTCTCGGCAATCAGGCGCAGGCCATAAAGCTCCGCCGCCAGATAGGGCGCGATCGCCCCTTCGCCGGGCGTGCGCGTCTCCGCCACCAGCGCCGCCGCGCCCGCCGTGTCGGCATAGGCGACCGGCTGGATGCCCCGCTCGCGCAGATAATGGCGGCACTGGCCCAGCGCCTGCGGATGGCTGATCGCGCTCTTCACCGGGCTGTTGTCCGGCGCCATCAGGCAATGGCGGATGCGCAGAAAATATTCGTCGATGATCGACAGGCCCGATTCGGGCAGCAGGAAATGCATGTCCGCCACGCGCCCGTGCAGGCTGTTTTCGATCGGGATGATCGCCCGCGCCGCCAGGCCGCTGCGCACCGCGTCGATCGCATCTTCGAACGCGAAACAGGGCAGCGGCACGCAATCGGGGGCGTAGCCGAGCGCCGCCAGATGCGAATTGGCGCCGGGCGCGCCCTGATAGGCGACGGCGCGGGTCGGATCGATCGCGGCCTTGGCGGCAAGGTCGGCGACGATCGCGCGGGCGGGGGCGGGATAATTTTCCATGATTGGCTGCGCGCTTAGGATTTCCCCCGTCCCCGCGCAAGTATTGGCACACCCTTCCATGACAATAGGGATGAACCCGGCTTGCGCCTGCGCGTATCCCCCATTATGGCAACCCACAAGAGGGGGCGCGGAAGACAGCCGCCATAACAATAAGGCAAGGGAAGTCTGGCGAGATGAGCGATCGTTTCAATACCGCAGCGGGTTGGGCGTTGTTTGCAGGGATCGTAGCGCTAGGCGGCGCGATCGTAAGCTCCAAGATTTTCCACGAAGAACGGCCCGAAAAGATGGGCTATGCCATCGAAGGCGTCGAAGCAGAGGGTGAAGCCGGCGCGGCCAGCGGCCCCGGCCTCAACACCCTGCTCGCCAGCGCGGACGTCGCCGCCGGTGAGAAGGTCTTCGCCAAATGCGCCGCCTGCCACACCGTCAACCAGGGCGGCGCCAACGGCATCGGTCCCAATCTCTACGCCACGGTCGGTGAGGAAATCGGCCATGGCAAGGCCGGCTTCGCCTTCTCCGAAGCACTCAAGGGCAAGGGCGGCAGCTGGACCTTCGAAGCGCTGGATCACTGGCTGAAAAGCCCGCGCGAATTTGCCCCCGGCACCAAGATGACCTTCGCCGGCCTCGGCAATCCGGCCGATCGCGCCAACCTCATCGCCTGGCTGAATACGCAGGGTTCCAACCTGCCCCTGCCGGCCGCCGATGCGGCCCCGGCCGCTGCGGAAGGCGCGAATGCCGCCGAAGCCGGCAACGCAGCCAATGCTGCCGCCCCGGCCGAAAACGCCGCCAACGCCAGCGAGTAAGCAGCGATTTCTCATTCGATCGAGATACGCGATCTGACGGGCGCGGCACTGGTTGCCGCGCTCGATTCATTGGCGCAACTGCGCATCGCCGTCTTCCGCGACTATCCCTATCTCTACGAAGGCAGCGGCGGCTATGAGCGCGGCTATCTGACCGCCTATGCGGAAAGTCCGGGCGCGCTGATCGCCGGCGCCTTCGCGCAGGTGGACGGGCGCGAACAGCTGGTCGGCGCCGCCACCGCCGCCCCCATGGCCGATCACGCCGCCGCCTTCGCCGAACCCTTCCGCGCGCGCGGCATGGACATCGGCAATATCTATTATTTCGGGGAATCGGTGCTGCTGCCGCAATGGCGCGGCCATGGCGTCGGCCACGCCTTTTTCGACCGCCGCGAAGCCAAGGCCCGCGAACTGGGCTTTGCCATGGCCAGCTTCTGCGCCGTGATCCGCCCCACCGACCACCCGGCCCGCCCTGCGGACTACAGCCCGCTCGACTCCTTCTGGCACAAACGCGGCTATGCGCCCGTCGATGGCCTGATCGGCCATTTCAACTGGAAGGAACCGGGCGAAGAGGCCGCCAGCGACCACGCCATGCAATTCTGGGTGAAGACGCTTTAGAATCTTCGAAAGGCCCCACGGCCTTCACGCTAGACTTTTTTGGCGGCATGGAATTGGCTCAGAGCGGCGTCACTCCCGCCAAGCCTTACACGAACCAGCATTGGCTTGTCCGTTCCCCGGCCTGTGCCGGGGAACGATTCATATCATGGCATCTTGCTATTACCGCTCCGCCACCAGCAGCTTGTCGATCTTGCGCCCGTCCATGTCGACGATTTCGAATCGCCATCCCTGATCGTCGATATAGTCGCCGACCTCCGGCAATCGCCGCATCAGCCACAGCGCATGGCCCGCCACGGTCGCATAGTCGCGGTCCTCCGACAGGTCGATGCCGATCCGCTCGGCCAGCTGGTCGATCGGCATCTGCCCCGACACCAGCAGGCTGCCATCCTCCCGCTCGACCATGTCCGGCTCGTCATAGGCGTCGCGGTCCGACGCGAAATGGCCGGCGATCGCCGACAGCAGATCCGCCGGGGTCACGATCCCTTCGAAATGGCCATATTCGTCATGCACCATCACCATCGGCACGTCGGACCGGCGCAACACTTCCAGCGCGTCCATTGCATCGACCTGATCGGGCACGACCTCCGCCCGGCGCATCAGGCTTTCCAGATTGAGCGCCTCGCCCCGGAACAGCGCGGTCATGATGTCGCGCGCCTGGACGATGCCGATAATATCCTCCACCGACCCGCGCCCCACCGGCAGGCGGGTGTGCGGCGTTTCCAGCAAGCGGCTGCGGATGGTGGCTTCGTCGGCGGCGATATCGATCCAGTCGACATCCATGCGCTGCGTCATCACCTCGCGCACCGGCCGGTCGGCCAGCCGCACGACGCCCGAAATGATCGCCCGCTCGCTTTCCTCGATCACGCCGGACTTGCTTGCCTCGGCGACGATCAGGTGCAGCTCTTCGGCGGTGACATGGCTTTCCGATTCGCGGTCCAGTCGCAACAGCTTGAAGATCAGGCTGCTCGACCCGTCCAATATCCACACGATCGGGGCGGTCAGCTTCGCCAGCCATTGCATCGGCACGGCGACCAACACCGCGATCGGCTCCGGCGCGCGCAGCGCGAACTGCTTGGGCACCAATTCGCCCACGATCAGCGACGCATAGGTGGTCAGGCCGATCACCAGCGCGAAACCGGCATTTTCCGCCAGATTGGGCGCCAGGCCCAGCATCTGCATGCGTTCGCCCACCGGCCCGCCCAGGCTGGCACCCGAATAGGCGCCCGTGCCGATGCCGATCAGGGTAATGCCGATCTGCACCGTGGACAGGAACCGCCCAGGATCGGCCGCCAGCGCCAGTGCAGCCTTCGCCCCGCTACGCCCCGCCTTCTCCATCGCCTGCAAGCGCGGCTTGCGCGCCGATACGATGGCCAGTTCAGACATGGCAAAGACACCATTGAGCGCAACAAGCGCCAGGATGATGACAAGGTCTGCCCATGGGAAGGGCGTCGGATTGAGGGGGGGGATCGTGGCCATGGTGGTCAACTACCTCCTATAACCGCTATTCTTTCAATTTCACAACATCGCCATCATCATCGGTTCAGTTCGCATGTGGAACAAACGCTTTCGTTCGGCCATTAAGGGTTAGATTCGGCCCCGAACGGACGAAAAGACAAGGGAACAGGACCATGAGGATTTCTCACCACATCATCGGCGCTGCCAGCCTGGCCGCCATGCTCGCCACCACCGCCTGCACCACCGACCCCGAAACCGGTCAGCGCAGCATATCGAAGGCGGCGATCGGCGGCATCGGCGGCGCGCTGGGCGGCTATCTGCTGGGCGATCTGGTCGGCGGCCGCAACGACCGTACGGAGAAGATTCTGGGCGCGGGCATCGGCGCGGTCGCTGGCGCGGGCATCGGCGCCTATATGGACGCCCAGGAACGCAAGCTGCGCGAAGAAACCGCCGGCAGCGGCGTGGACGTGATTCGCGACGGCGACAATCTGCTGCTGCGCATGCCCTCGGGCATCACCTTCGCCTACAATAAGTCGGACGTTCAGCCGCAATTCCAGCCGACGCTGAACGACGTCGCCTCGGTTCTGTCGCAATATCCCAAAACCTATATCGACGTGTACGGCCATACCGACAGCGATGGCGCCGACGCCTATAACCAGACCCTGTCCGAACGCCGCGCCCAGTCGGTCGCTACCTATCTGGTGAGCAAGGGCGTCCAGTCCGCCCGCATCGGCACCCGCGGCTTTGGCGAGACGCAGCCGATCGCATCCAACGCGACCGAAGAAGGCAAGGCCGCCAACCGCCGCGTCGAAATCAAGATCGCCCCGGTAACGGAAGCCGATGTGAAGGGGTAATGCTCCTTGATTAGCCCCTCCCCTTCAGGGGAGGGGTTGGGGTGGGGGCGAGTGAAACGAGCGCTAGGCCCACCCCATCAAAAACTCGCCTTCAACCCGTCGATCACGAACTGCGCCGCCAGCGCCGCCAGCAGCACGCCCAGCAGCCGGGTAATCACCGCCTCGATCTTGCGCCCCAGCAGCGCCATCAGCGGCCCCGCCGCCAGCAGCGACCCCAGCATCAGCAACAACGTCACCAGCATCGCGCCCAGCACCACCATGCGCTGCGCCATGCCATCGGCGCGCGACATCAGCAGCATGACCGTCGCGATCGATCCCGGCCCGGCAATCATCGGCATCGCCATCGGGAACACGGAGACATCCTCCACCTCCGGCGTTTCGGCGATCTTCTGCGCCCGGTCCTCGCGCCGTTCGGTCCGCTTCTCGAACACCATGTCCATCGCGATCAGGAACAGCATGATGCCGCCCGCGATGCGGAAACTGTCGAGCGCGATGCCCAGCGTGCCGAGCAGCTGCTTGCCCCACAGGGCGAACACGAACAGGATCGCGGCGGCGATGCAGACGGCCCGGATCGCCATCGCGCGCCGCTGCACCGCATTGGCGCCCGTGGTCAGGCTGGCATAGATGGGCGCGCAGCCCGGCGGGTCGATCACCACGAACAGCGTGATGAACGCGGAAATGAACAGTTCGATCATGATCCGGCCTTCACTCTATCGTCGATCACGGTTTGATAATCATTGCCCGTCCACATCCGCACGCTGACATGGCGGCTGCCGTCGGTCGCCACATCGGCGCTCCAGACCAGGCTTTCGTCGGGCGGCGGTGGAGGCGCATCGCCCTTCTTGGGTTTGCCAGCGGGCGGCGACGCTATCGGCGCGCTCTCCGACCGCTTGCAGGTCGCGACCTTGCCGGTCAGAAACTCCGGCGCCTCCCGCGCGACGCTCAGCGTGTCGCCATGGTCCATGATCCACTGCCAGCGCCCCTTCTTGTCGCGCCGCCAGATGGTCGTGAAATAGCCGACCGATCCGTCCGGCCGCTTCCAATTGCCGGTGCTGGCGGCCAGATCGCCACCGCACGACACATAGACGATGGACGGTGCCCAGCTGACCGATGCCGCCGGGTTGGCCTGTTTCCTCAGCCAATCCTTCGCCACCACCTTCTGCGGCACGAACATCACGGCGTCGTCTGCGGCGGTCTGGGCGAAGGCGGTCCATTGCCCCTTGTCCTGCGCCAGCCGGTTGAAGGCGATCTCCGCCGCGATCACGCTGCTGGGATCGGGCTGGAAGCGCAGTGGTGGGCGCGCGGAAACGGGCGCGGCGATCAACATCGCCGCACCGAAAATCAGCAGCGTCCGCCGCGCCTTCACAGGTCCGCCGGCTTGGCCAGGCCAGCGCGCGCATGCGCCGCGACCAGCGTGTTGCGCAGCAGCACGGCGATGGTCATCGGCCCGACGCCGCCCGGCACCGGGGTGATGGCGCGGACATGGGCCAGCGCTTCGGCGGTAGCGACATCGCCCACGATCCGGCTCTTGCCATCCTCGCCATCGGCGATGCGGTTGATGCCGACGTCGATCACCGTCGCGCCCGGCTTGATCCATTCGCCCTTCACCATTTCGGCGCGACCCACGGCAGCGACGACGATGTCGGCGCGATGCACGACGCTGGCCAGGTCGCGGGTACGGCTGTGCGCGATCGTCACCGTCGCGCTTTCGGCCAGCAACAGCTGCGCCATCGGCTTGCCGACGATGTTCGACCGGCCCACCACCACGGCTTCCAGCCCCGACAGGTCGCCCAGTTCATCCTTCAACAGCATGATGCAGCCCAGCGGCGTGCAGGGCACCAGCGCCTCCTGCCCCGTCGCCAACAGCCCCGAATTGACGACATGGAAGCCATCGACATCCTTGGCCGGGTCGATCGCCCCGATCACGGCGGCCTCATCGATATGCTTGGGCAGCGGCAGCTGAACCAAGATGCCGTCGACCCGCTCGTCCTGGTTCAACTCCTCGATCAGGTCGAGCAGATCCTCTTCGCCGATGCTGTCCGGGCGCTTGAACTCGAAGCTTTCCATGCCGACAGCGACCGTCATCTTGCCCTTGGACCGGACATAGACGCTGCTCGCCGGATCTTCGCCCACCAGCACAACCGCCAGCCCCGGCTTGCGACCCGTCGCCTCGACGAAGCCGGCGACGCCGTCGGCCACCTTGTCGCGCAGGGTTGCGGCAAAGGCCTTGCCGTCGATGATCTTGCCGATGGTCATGTCTGTTCTACCCATGTTGCAATAAGGGCGGTCAGGCGCGCCTGTGCCCCGCCGCCGCCGATAATCCGCAACCGCTTTAGCCGGTTGGTATCGCCCGATTCCAGCAAAATCGCGCTGCGCGGCCAATCCAGCCGTTTCGCCAGCAACGCGATCAGCGCATCATTGGCCCTGCCTTTTTCGGGCACCGCCCGCACGCGAGCGGACAGCCATCGCGTACCCTGCGCATCGGTCCAGTCACCGCCGACAGCCTCTTTCGCCGATCCCGGCGTCAACCGGACACTCAGCAGCAGGTCGTCACCACCCGCACTCCAGACAGCGTTCAGGCCAGACAGCGCTCAGGCCACCGCCCGCATCAGCGCCGCGAACAGATTCTCACGCACCGGCCCTTGCAGGATGATGATCGCCAGCAGCACCACCATCGGCGCCAGATCCAGCGCGCCCAGATCCGGCATGAACTTGCGCACGGGGCGATAGAGCGGCTCGGTCATCCGATCGAGCGCATAGAGGCCGTTGCGGACATATTCGTTGGAGGTGTTGATCACGTTGAACACGATCAGCCAGCTCAGCACCGCCTGCACGATGATGATCCACCAGATCGCTTCCAGCACGATATAGACGATGCCGTTCAGGGCGTTGAGAAATTCGAACAAGCTACCGGCCTTCCATGCTGCGCTGCCGCGAATGTGATGCTGTATCTAGCGGTGGGGCGCCGCCGGGACAAGCATCCGACGCACGCTTATTCTACCAACGACAGGTCAGCCCGTCGGCATCGTACCGGGACGGATATGGCCGAACATATGCGCGACATAATCCGCCTTGCCCAGCGACACGCCCTGCGCGCGCAGGATCGCATAAGCGGTCATGACATGGAAATAGAATTGGGACAGCGTCCAGTCCCGCGCATATTCTTCCGCGGTCAGGTCCAGGATGATGCCGTTGGGCAGCGCATGCGCGATCGCCGTACCGGCAGCCCCGTCCAGCGCATCGCCCGACAGGCTTTGCAGCAAGGCGACGGCCTCATCGATCCGCGCCTTCGCCGTCGCGATCGATCCGGGATACTCCCCCGCATCGCGCCCTTCGTTCAACAGCGCGTCCAGATAGGCGGGAAACGCCTTGCCCTGCAATCGATGCACCGCCTCATGCGCCTGCACGCAGGCGAAGCGGATTTGCGTCGCCAACGGATACATGTCGGGCGCCAGCCGCGCCGACAGCAACACCTCGGCGTCGGCGGCGGACAATTGCCCCTGCGCCTTGTCCAGCCAGCCCGACAGCGAACCCAGCATCTGGATATAGGTCGGAACGATCAGCGCGGTCAGCGTCATATGCAGCCCTTATTTCCGCACCAGCGTACCGGCACCCTGATCGGTAAAGATTTCCAGCAGCATCGCATGCGGCACCCGGCCGTCCAGGATGACGGCGGCGTCCACCCCGCCTTCGACCGCGCGGACGCAGGTTTCCAGCTTGGGGATCATGCCGCCGCTGATCGTGCCGTCATTCTGCAATATCTCGATCGCGGCCGGGTCCAGGTCGCTCAGCAACTGGCCCTGCTTGTCCAGCACGCCCGCCACATCGGTCAGCAGGAAGAAGCGCGACGCCTTCAGCTCCGCCGCGATCGCACCCGCCATCGTGTCCGCATTCACATTATAGGTATGGCCATCGATGCCGATCCCCACCGGCGCGACCACCGGAATGATGCCAGCCTGCGCCAGCGTATCCAGGATACGGCGATCGACCGCCACCGGATCGCCGACGAAGCCCAGGTCGACATTGCGCTCGATCCCCGAATTGGGGTCCGCCTCGCGCTTGCCCGCGACCTTCTCGCACAGGACCAGGCCCCCGTCCTTGCCCGAAATGCCGACAGCACGGCCACCCGCACCAGCGATCCAGGCAACGATTTCCTTGTTGATGGAACCGGCCAGCACCATTTCGGCGATCTTGGCGGTTTCGGCGTCGGTCACGCGCAGACCGCCGATGAACTGCGATTCGACGCCCAGCTTCTTGAGCATCGCGCCGATCTGCGGCCCGCCGCCATGGACGACGACGACATTGATGCCCACCGCCTTCATCAGCACGACATCCTCGGCGAAATCGCGCGCCGCTTCGGGGTCGCCCATCGCATGGCCGCCATATTTGACGACGAAGGTCTTGCCGGCATATCGCTGCATATAGGGCAGCGCCTCGACAAGGGTTTCTGCCTTCGCGAGGAGCGCGGGATCGGGAGCGTGCTTGCTGTTCATGCGCGCGCGCATACGGCCTTATGGCCGCTACCGCAAGTTAACGGTCGAGCTTGCGCCCCAACGATACCGCCAGCGCGATGAGCGGCGGCACCAAAATGATCGACAGGATCACCTTGGCAATCATCTGCCCGACCATCAGGTCCATGATCGGCCGTTCGCCCAGGAAAGAAATGGTGATGAACAGCAGCGTGTCGACGATCTGCGATACGACGCTGGCGATCATGCCGCGCAGCCACACCAGCTTGCCCTCGCCCCGCGCCAGCTTGGAGAAGATGAAGACGTTCAGCGTCTGGGACGTGCCATAGGAAATGAGGCCCGCCAGCATCATCCGCGATCCTTGCCCCACCACGATCGGAAAGGCGTCGACCGCCGGCGGATACATGCCCGGATCATGGGGCAGCGCGATGACGATATGGATCAGCGCCGCCGATACCAGCAGCGGCACGAAACCCAACCGCACCAGCGCCGTCGCCGTCTTTTGCCCGTGAAGCTCCGACACCGCGCTCGACAGGATCACCAGCAACAGGAAGGCGAAGATCCCCGCCTCCACCGCCAGCGGCCCGAGCGCCACCTGCTTCACCCCCAACACACCGGCCATGCAGACCATGCCGCCATAGAGGATGGAGAAGACGAAGAGCGAACGGCTGATGGGCGCGGGCGAAGCAGTCATCGGCTGCCCTTACCGACATTTATGCGGCGGGGGAAGATGGCGGACGGCACGATAACGCGGCTGGTCCGATTTGCCCTTGGCGGCCGCTTGACGCTTGGCCTATCCCTCCACCCCATGAAAAAATCGCTGACGCTTCGCTCCGCCCTCATGGCCATCGCCATTGCTTCCACCCCCGCCCTCATCGCTGCCGCGCCGGCCACGACCGACGACCCCTTCCTCTGGCTGGAGGATATCGAAGGGGCCAAGGCGATCGCCCAGGTCGAACAGTGGAATGGGCAGACCGACCGGCTGCTGCGCGCCGCGCCGACCTTCGAACAGGATCGCGCCCGCGCCCGCGCCATCCTGGACGATGAAAGCCAGATCGCCCTGCCCGACCGGGTGATGGGCGACCGCGTCACCAACCTGTGGCGCGACGCCAAAAATCCGCGCGGCCTCTGGCGCTCCAGCGACCTGGCCTCCTATCTTGCGGGCAAGCCGAACTGGAAGACGATCATCGACGTCGATGCACTGGGCAAGGCGGAGGGCAAAAGCTGGGTCTGGCACAATGCCGACTGCCTTGCCCCCGATTATAGCCGCTGCCTCGTCTCGCTCAGCCCCGGCGGCACCGACGCCGATGTTGTGCGCGAATTCGACCTGACCACCGGTCAGTTCGTGAAGGATGGCTTCGCCCTGCCCGAAGCCAAGAGCAATGCCGCCTGGGCGGATCGGGACACGCTGCTGGTCGCGACCGATTATGGCGCCGGCACGCTCACCGATTCGGGCTATCCCCGTCAGGTCAAGCGCTGGAAGCGCGGCACGCCGCTATCGGCCGCCACGCTGGTCAAGGAAGGCGTCGCCGCCGACATTTCCGTCCGTCCCCGCGCGGAGCAGGATGGCGAGCGCCGCTGGACCTTCATCGACCGGGGCCTCAGCTTCTATGCCAGCGAGCTTTATGTAGAGGGCACAGGTGGCAAGCTGGTCCGCACGCCCCTTCCCGAAACTGCCGATTTCCGCGGCCTGTTCGACGGCCAGATGATCGTGCTGCTGAACGATCCGCTGGGCAACATCCCCGCCGGATCGCTCGTCTCCTGGCCCATCGCGGACGTCGCGGCGGGCAAGGTCGGCGCCCCGCAACTCGTGCTCAAACCCACCGCGACGACCGTGGTGGAGGAAGTGCGCGCCACCGACCATATCCTCTGGGTCAAGCAGTTGGACAATGTATCGGGCGCGCTGCTCGCCATGACCCGCGACGCTGCGACCGGCCGCTGGACCAGCCGCCCGGTCCCGCTGGCCGACAAGGCGACGGTCCATCTGGTCGGCACGGCCGACAGTCAGGACATGGTGTTCGCCTCGGTCGAAGGGATGCTGACCCCGCCCAGCCTGATGGCGGCCGGCGCATCCGGCCCGGCCCGCACCGTGCAGCAATTGCCTGCCCGCTTCGACGCCAGCCAGTTCACGGTCGAACAGCGTTTCGCCACGTCGAAAGACGGCACCCGCATCCCCTATTTCCTCGCCCGCAAGAAGGGCGTGAAGGGCCCGGCCCCTGCCTTCATCCATGCCTATGGCGGCTTCCGCGCGGCGCAGACGCCCGCCTATCTCACCACCGAACCCTATCGCGCCGGGCCGCTCGGCCTATTCTGGGTGGAGGATGGCAATGCCTATGTCCTCGCCAACATCCGGGGCGGCGGCGAATATGGCCCGACCTGGCATCAGGCCGCGCTGCGCGAAAAGCGCCAGAACGCCTTCGACGATCTTGCCGCCGTGGCGGAGGATCTGGTGAAGACCGGCGTGTCGATGAAGGGGCGTATCGGCATTTCCGGCCGGTCCAATGGCGGGGTGCTGGTCGGCGCGGCGATGACGCAGCGGCCGGACCTTTATGGCGCCGTCATCGCCGGATCGCCGCTGGAGGATATGAAACGCTATTCGCACCTCTCGGCCGGCGCCTCCTGGGTCGCGGAGTTCGGTGATCCGGACAAACCTTCCGACTGGGCCTTTCTCTCCAAATGGTCGCCCTATCAGAATGTGAAGACCGGCGTGCATTATCCGCCCGCCTTCTTCTACCTGTCGACCAAGGACGACCGGGTCCATCCCGGCCACGCCCGCAAGATGGCGGCAAAGCTGATGGGCACCGGCAGCACCGTCTATTATCATGAATATCGGGAAGGCGGCCATTCGGTCGGCGCCGACCATGCCGAAGACGCCGTGCGCGCCGCCCTGCTCCACGCCTTCCTGACGAAGGAACTGGTGGACGCAAAGAAGAAGTGACCGGAAACGGGGCGGCCTGCGGGTCGCCCCGGCCTTTTACGCCTGCGCGCTCGACAGCTGATATTTCAGCCCCATGGCCTGCGCCAGATTCTTCAGCCGCCGCTCGACCGCCTCACCATAGAGATCGGCGTCGCCATCGCGCAGATGCAGGTCGATCCGTTCACCCTTCAGTTCCAGATGCGACACGGCGAGCGGCCCTTCGACTCCACCCGACAATCGCTGCGCCAGTCGGATCGCCAGCCCCCACAGCGCCCCGCGCCGCAGGATATCGGGCGTGGCGACATGGTCCAGCCCTGCCGGCGGAGTCACCCCGCCGCCGAAATGGCTGTGCAATGCCTGCCCCAGCATCACCCGCTCGGTCGCGGTGATGCCCACCCAATTGCTGTGCAGCGCAATCTCCACGCCCCGCTCCGCCCGAAAATCCGGGTTGGCGCGCCAGCTGACGTCGGCCAGCAGGCAGGCGGCGCGGCGGATACGCCGGGCGGCGGCATCGTCGTCGGGAAATAGCGGCGCGATCCAGCGGTCGATCCGGTCGCCATGGCCGCGAAAGCGCGCCTGCGCCTCCCCTTCCGCCTCGGCCGCGACCAGCAGCGGATCATGCGCGCGGATATCCTGTGGCAACGCCTCGTACAGCAGCCCTTCGCGCAGGCCATAGGCCGACACGATCATCCGGCTCGACTTCAACTGCCGCACCACGATGGACAGCAGCGCCGTCGCATCCGGCAATGTCGGCACGCGCGATCCGGTCATTGCCGGTATCTGTTTCAACCGGGTGCGATCGACATGGCTGACGATCCGGGTCAACTGCTCGGCCCGCGCCGCGCTCATTTCATATTGATGGACGACCGGCAGGGGAAAGCTGGTCAGCTGCATGTCGAACCGCGCCAGCGCGCGCCACGACCCTCCGACCAGATAGAAAGGCAGGTCCGGCTCCACGGCCCAGCCTGCCTTCTCCAGCATCTTGGCGACCGTCCGTTCCAGCGCGCGTGGCCCCTTGGCGCGAATCTGTGGCAGGCGCAGCACGCCCAGCGGCAGCGATATGGTCTGCTCGACCGCGCCATTTCGTACCCGCGCCAGCTCCAGACTGCCGCCACCCAGATCCCCGACGATGCCGTCCGCGCCGGGAATGCCGGACAATACGCCCATCGCCGCGCCGATCGCCTCCTGCGCGCCGGTCAGCAATTCGACGGTCAGGCCCATCTCCTTGGCGCGGGCGATAAACTCCCCGCCATTGGTCGCGTCCCGCACCGCCGCCGTGGCGACGCAGCGTATTTCCGTGACCTTCATCGCCCGGCACAGATGGGCGAAGCGCCCCACGGCGCGCAGTCCGCGATCCATCGCTTCCGGTTCGATCGCGCCGGTCTTGGCCAGTGACGCGCCCAACCCCGCCATCACCTTTTCATTGAACAGGATGAAGGGGATGCGGCGCGGCCCGTCGTAAACCACCAGACGCACGCTGTTCGACCCGATGTCGATGATGGCGGTGCGGGCATGGGCCGGCTCGGGTGATGTCGCCATGCTCTCGGCGACGGCGCGCACGCGGCTCAGCATCGAATTCATGCAGTCAGGCCCCGCAGGCGCAGCGTCGGCACCGATTCCGTATCGAACGCCGCCCCGCGCCCCGACAGGGATGGGTTGGTCATGAAATAACGGTGCAGGTTGAACGGCTTGTCGCCCGGCTCCAGCCGCGTGTAATGGCCATCGCTGTCCAGAGACCAGCTTTGTTCGGTGTCGATCAGATTGGCGACCATCACCTGGTCCAAAATCTGGTCATGCACTGTGGAGTTTTCGATCGGCGCCATGAATTCGACCCGCCGGTCGAAATTGCGCTGCATCCAGTCAGCCGAACTGATGAAGACCTTCGCGCCATTATTGGGCAGCGTCTTGCCGTTGCCGAACACCGCGATGCGGCTATGCTCCAGAAAACGGCCGACGATCGATTTCACGCGGATATTCTCAGACATGCCCGGCACGCCCGGCCGCAGGCAGCATATGCCCCGGATGATGAGGTCGACCTGCACCCCCGCATTGCTCGCCGCATAGAGTTTCTCGATCATCGCCGGATCGACCAGGCTATTCATCTTGGCCCAGATCGTCCCCGGTCGCCCGGCCCGCGCATGCTCGATTTCCGCATCGATCAGGCCGCTCAGCGTATTGCGCAGGTCGCGCGGGCTCATCACCAGCTTTTCCAGCGTCTTGGGCTCGACATAGCCGGTGATGTAATTGAACAGCGCGGCCGCATCGCGGCTATAGGCCGGATCGGCGGTGAAGAAGCTCAGATCGGTATAGATGCGCGCCGTGATCGGGTGATAATTGCCCGTGCCGAAATGGCAGTAGCTGCGAAACTGCTCGCCCTCGCGCCGGATGACCATCGAAATCTTCGCATGGGTCTTCCAGTCGATAAAGCCATAGACCACCTGCACGCCCGCCCGCTCCAGCGCGTCGGCCCACATCAGATTCTGCTCTTCGTCGAATCGCGCCTTCAGTTCGACCACGGCGGTCACGGACTTGCCCGCCTCCGCCGCGTCGATCAGCGCGCGGATGATCGCCGACTGCTTGCCCGCGCGATACAACGTCTGCTTGATCGCCACCACATCGGGGTCGGATGCCGCCTGTTTCAGGAAGGATACGACGACGTCGAACGCCTCATAGGGGTGATGGACCACGATATCCTTCGCCCGGATCGCGGCGAAACAGTCGCTGCCATATTCGGCGATCCGCTCGGGAAAGCGCGGCACATAGGGCTCGAACTTCAGGTCGGGCCGGTCGGCGTCGACGATCCCGTTGAGGTCGCCGATGCCGACGAAACCTTCCACCTCGACCACCACGGCCTCATGGCCCTGGAGCATGTCCTGCAACATCTCCTCGACCGGCTCGGGGATGCGCTCCTCTATCTCCATGCGGATCACCCGGCCGCGCCGGCGCCGCTTGATCGCGCTGCGGAAATGGCGGACCAGATCCTCGGCCTCTTCCTCGATCTCGATGTCGCTGTCGCGGATGATGCGGAACACGCCGCTGTTGCGCACGCGATAGCCGGGGAACAGATCGGCCGAGAAGCGACGGATCACCGCTTCTAATGCCATGTAGCGCGCGGGATCGCCTGGAATGCGCACGAACCGCGCCAGCGACGGCGGGATCATCACCAGCTCGCGAATCGGCTGCTTGTCCGACAGTCGTTCCAGGTCGAAGATGATCGACAGCCCCTGATTGGGGATGAAGGGGAAGGGATGGGCCGGGTCCAGCGCCTGCGGCGTCAGGATCGGGAAGATCTGCGTCAGGAAATGTTCGCGCAGCCACTGGGCGCAACCCACGTCCATCTCGCTCGACGGGCCGATCACCTCGATCCCCACCTGCGCCAGCTCGTCATGCACCGCGCCCCACACCTTCTGCTGCGCGATCATCAACCGCGTGCTTTCCTCGGTGAGCGCCGCCAGCTGCTGCGCCGGCGTCAGGCCATCGGCGGAGCGCAGATCGACATTCTGCAACTGCTGCCCCTTCAGGCCCGCAACCCGGACGGAGAAGAACTCGTCCATATTGGCGCCGGAAATGGACAGGAAGCGCAACCGCTCCAGCAGCGGATGGGCGCGGTTCATCGCCTCCTCCAGCACCCGCTGGTTGAACGCCAGCCAGGACAGCTCACGGTTGAAATAACGGTCGCTGGGCAGCGCCATGCTGGCGGAGGGATCGGCTTCGGCCACGGATTACTCGCGTTGCGGAGGGGGAGGATCGGACGGGACTATAGGCAGAAAGCCTGCGGATTGCAGAGCCTCTTTCGCCATTGCGACAGAAATCTTGCGTCCAGATGACAATGCGGCGCGATCGAGCAGCCCCGTCACCTGCGCGATCGCATCATAACGGCGCTCGATCCGGCGCAGCAGCCAGTCGGGCACATCGGGCGCATAGCTCGCCCCCGCCAGATCGAAGGCGCGGCAAATGAGCGCGCGGGCCAGCAACTCGTCCGGCGCCTCGATCGCGACATGCGGCGCGGCCACCAGCCGTGATCGCAGGTCGGGCAACATCACATCCCAATTGGACGGCGGCGCATCCCCGATCATCAGCAACGGCCGGTGCGCCGTCTGCGCCTCGTTCCAAGCGTGAAAGAGAAAATGATCGTCGCGTGTCTGCGCGTCGTCGATCACCTCGCCGCCACTCATCTGCGCGAAATGGCGGGCCAATATGGTTCGGCCGGATTGCGACGGCCCGGTCAGCACGCTGATCGACAGCGGCCATTCGCGCCACCGTTCCAGATGGGCGACGGCGATGCGATTGGCATCGCTGACCAGGAAATCATTTTCGCTTGATCCCCCATGCCGTTCGAAGGGCAGGCTGATCTGGGTCATTGCGGCGGCGGGGATGCCTGGCGCCGCGTGATCCGCAACGTGTTGCCTGACGCCGCGACGCTGAAGCCGCGCGCCTGCAACCCTGCCCGCAGCATGTCGGCCGTGCCGTCGAAGCTGACCTGCATCACCGACGTGCCCCCCAGCGCCAGGCTGCTCGTATTGGCCAGCCTTACGCCGGGGATCGACCGTACAGTCGATTCGCCCGATCCGACCGACGCGACATCGGGCGTATCGAACTGGATGATGAAACTGGCGCCAGCGGTCGAAACGGTGGGCAGGTCGAGCGCCTCGACCGGCGCCTCGATCGCATTCTCGATCTCCAGCGCAGCGGGATCGACCGGCTCCTCGATCACCAGCGACGGGTCGGGCCGCAGGCGTCCGTCATTGAGCGCACGGATATATAGCTCGTCGATCCGGCGCGCGCCCTCGTCCATCATCTGCGGAATGCCACTATCATTGGACGCGCGCAGCGTGACGCTGCCGATCAGACTGTCGTCAGGACCATAGCGCGCGGTGAAGGTACCGGTGACGGGGCCACCGGGATAGGCCCGGTCCAGCCGCGCGATCGGCACGACCACGTCGGCCGCGCCATATTGGTCCAGCAGCACGCGCCACCACAAGCGCCCGCGCCGCCCGGTCTGCCCGGCGTTCAGCAGGATCGGGTCGGCGATGGAGCCGGCGACGCGCACATAATCGATCGCGCTGTCCCCGGTGCGATAGCGCGCCCAGGCCTTCTGCCACTCATTGGTCCGCTCATAGGATACGGCGGAACCACCATCCCACAGCACCGGAATCACCAGCAAGGGCGGCGACCGCATCACATTGCCGGATACGCCCAGCAACGCGCCGGTCCGCGCCCGATCGAACAGGATGCCCAACGTCGCGACATAGCGGTTGGGGCCGTTCTGCTCATATTCGACCTCGACGCCCGACACCATCGCCTCGATCTGCGAATCGGACAGGGCCGGCGCGCCGGCGCCGCCATGGGTGCGGCTCCACAACATCCGCCATGCCTGCCGCTGTGCCATGCGCCATCCGGCATAGCGCGCCGTGTCGGCATCCTTGGCCTGCACGTCGACCTTGACGCCGCGCACTTCGAAATCGCCGCCGCTGGCGATCGGCGGCACGCCGCGCTCGCCTTCCATCTGTGCGAACAGGGCGGCCGCGGCCAGGCCGATCAGAATCGCGATGATGATCTGGACGGGCCGCGAAAGCAGCCGCACATAGGCTGCCGGGCGGGAAAGGGTCTGGCTCAGGCTCACGGGCGCCCTTTTGGCGAACATTGCCCGCCCTGCCAAGCGCGAAGGCGCGACTTATCCCCACCTTTCGCCGCAGCACAGCTATAGAAAATTTTACTCCCCCCGCCCCTTCCCCGTTCGGATCGCAGGCGTCAGGACAGATGCCAGCAACATCGAAGGTTCCGTTTTCCGCCCCTTTGCTCTAGGGGCCGGAAATATGAGCGACAACGAATCCTACAGCTACGCCAAGGCTGGCGTCGATATCGCCGCGGGCAACGCCCTCGTCCGTGCCATCGCCCCGTTGGCCAAGGCCACCCGCCGTCCCGGCGCCGATGCCGAACTAGGCGGCTTTGGCGGCTTTTTCGACCTGAAGGCCGCCGGCTATGACGATCCCCTGCTGGTCGCCGCTAATGACGGCGTGGGCACCAAGCTGAAGCTGGCGATCGATCATGATCGCCATGACGGCGTGGGCATCGACCTGGTCGCCATGTGCGCCAACGACCTCATCGTCCAGGGCGCCGAGCCGCTCTTCTTCCTCGACTATTATGCCACCGGCAAGCTGGAGAGCGGCGTCGCCGAGCGCGTCATCGCCGGCATTGCGGAGGGCTGCCGCATGGCCGGCTGCGCGCTGATCGGTGGCGAAACCGCCGAAATGCCGGGCATGTACGGTCCGGGCGACTATGATCTGGCCGGCTTCTGCGTCGGCGCGGTGGAACGGTCCAAGGCGCTGACCGGCAACCGGGTGAAGACCGGCGACGTGCTGATCGGCCTCGCCTCCTCGGGCGTGCATTCGAACGGCTTCTCGCTGGTCCGCCGCCTAGCCGCCGACAAGGGCTGGAAACTCGACCGCCCGGCCATCTTCGACAATGAAGTGCTGCTGATCGACGCGCTGATGGCCCCCACGAAGATTTACGTGAAGAGCCTGCTGCCGCTGGTCCGCGCCGGCATGATCAATGCGCTGGCCCACATCACCGGCGGCGGCCTGCTGGAAAATATCCCCCGCGTCCTGCCCGACGGCGCCCACGCCACGGTCGACGCCGACGCTTGGGAACAGCCGCGCCTGATGGCCTTCCTCCAGGCGCAGGGGCATATCGAGCCGGAAGAAATGGCGCGCACCTTCAACTGCGGCATCGGCATGGTGCTGGCCGTGGACGAAGCCCATGTCGCCGCCGTGACGAAATCGCTGGAGGATGCGGGCGAAACCGTCTTCCGCATCGGCGCCATCGGCGAAGGCGACAAGGGCTGCACCGTCAAGGGCAGCACCGAAACCTGGAGCGCCAAAGCCGACTGGTCCGCCACGCATCTGGGCTGACAATTACACAACCTCCGTTCGGTTCGAGCTTGTCGAGAACGGCGCGCAAGGGCTCTCGCCCCTGGACAAGCTCAGGATTCTCGAACCGAACGGAGTTTTGAAATGGCCAAAGCAAAAGTCGGCGTCCTGATTTCCGGCCGCGGCTCCAACATGGCGGCCTTGCTCTACGCAGCGAAGGCTGCCGATTGCCCCTATGAGATCGTGCTGGTCGCCGCCAACGATCCTGAAGCCCCCGGCCTCACCCTCGCCGCCGCAGAGGGCATCGCGACCTTCGGCCAGAGCCATAAGGGCCTCAAACGCGCCGAATTCGACCGCATCATCGACGCACAATTGCGGCAAGCCGGCGCCCATTATGTCGCGCTCGCCGGCTATATGCGCCTGCTCTCGCCCGAATTCGTTGCCGGCTGGGACAATCGGATGCTCAACATCCACCCCAGCCTGCTGCCCAAATATAAGGGCCTCGACACCCACCAGCGCGCGATCGACGCGGGCGACAGCCATGCCGGCTGCTCGGTCCATATCGTCACCGCCGATCTGGACGACGGCCCGGTCCTGGCCCAGACCCCGGTGGCGATCCAGCCGGGCGACACGCCCGACAGCCTCGCCGCCCGCATCCTCATCGCCGAGCATCAGCTCTATTCGCGCACGCTCGCCGATTTCGTCACCCGCGAGCGGCAACCCGACTGGCTGCTGAACAAGGTACGCGAAGCCGCCCTCGCCTTGCCGCAAGCGGACGAGATCGTCTCGCACGGCATGCCCTGCTTCGGCATCGTGAAGGGCAAGAAGTTCGCCTATTTCACCCGCGACCATCATGGCGACGGCATCATCGCCATCCTCGTCAAGACCACCGCCCCGGAAGAACAGGCGACCCTGATGGAGGCCGATCCGGAACGCTATTATCGCCCGGCCTATTTCGGCCCCGACTGGGTCGGCATCCGTCTGGACCTGGGCGACACGGACTGGGACCATATCGCCGACCGCCTGCACGCCAGCTGGCGCCAGATCGCGCCCAAGAAACTGCTCGGCCTGATGGACATCGCGGACGAATTTTAACCACCCATGGCGTGATTTGGCCAGACAGCGATTATTAACCCGATAGCACTAAAGCGGCACTGGAAAGGAAATGCCGTGCGGAAAATGAAGCTGTATCAACGGTCGCTTGTGTACGGGATTGCCTTCATATTATTCGGTGCTGCCTTTGCCGTTCGGTTTCTTGCCCTTCCTGCATGGCTCGATTTGACAATTTACGGAATTTTCGCTGCGCCAGTGATATGGCTGGCATGTCGCGAATTGATCAAACGAAAGGCTGAAAAGCGGATCGACCAAAGCACTGCTTGGCAAACCTTTGTTCGCGACCGCAACGTCGAATAGTGGTTGTAAAACAGCCCTCCAATCCCCTTTCCTACTCGCGGCTTTTCTGATCCATCCTGTCGGATGGACCAGCCCCTTCATCCCCATCCGCCCGTCCCTGCCCGCCGCGCCCCGCGCGCGCGCTGGACACCCACGAAACAGCGGCTCTTCCTCGCCGCGCTGCTCGAATATGGCAGCGTCCACCGCGCCGCGCAGGTGGCGGGCATGTCCCGCTCCAGTGCGCATCGTCTACGCGCGCGCCTCTCCGGCAGTGCGTTCGACCGCAGCTGGGCCAACGCCATGGCGCTGCACGCCGCGCGCATGGCCGACCCCTTCGCCCCGGAACCGGCCCGCCGCCCGACACCCCGCCGTTGACCCTGTCGCCCCCCGGCCGCGATCCGGTCGCCTGCCTGTCGCGTCGATGGCGCGTTGCTGGCGCGCGAATGTCGCGTCACCGTCGCGCGCCTGTCACCTTGCCGTCGCCCACCCGTCGCAATTGCCCCAAAACGCCTTCTTGCACCCCCTGCAACGGTGTGAACTTCGCTTGTCGCGTCGCTCTGCGCCAATCCGCCCCTTCCCTTCCCCGCTGCCGATCCCCATAGAGCAAGCATGACCGACAGCCCCGCCCCCGCCGCGATCGAGATCCGCAACCTCACCAAAGTCTATAAGGGCGGCAAGCGCGCGCTCGACGGGATCAACCTGTCCATCCCGCGCGGCCAGATATACGGTCTGCTCGGCCCCAATGGCGCGGGCAAATCGACCACGATCAACATCCTGGCCGGCATGGTGAACAAGAGCGAGGGCGACGTCAGCATCTGGGGCTTCGACATCGACGCGCACCCCCGCAACGCCAAGAACTCGATCGGCATCGTGCCGCAGGAAATCGTCTTCGACCCCTTCTTCACGCCGTTCGAAACGCTGGAGAATCAGGCGGGCTTCTACGGCGTGCCCAAGGACCGCCGTCGCACGATGGAATTGCTGCGCGCCGTCCATCTGGACGACAAGGCCCATGCCTATGCCCGCACGCTGTCGGGCGGCATGAAGCGGCGCCTGCTGGTGGCCAAGGCGATGGTACACAGCCCGCCGATCCTGGTGCTGGACGAACCCACGGCCGGCGTCGACGTGCAACTGCGCCAGCAACTCTGGGCCTATGTCCGCGAGTTGAACGCGCTGGGCGTCACCATCGTGCTGACGACCCATTATCTGGAGGAAGCCGAAGAATTGTGCGACCGCATCGGCATCATCAACCATGGCAAGGTCATCACCGACAAGCCGACCCGCGAACTGCTGGCCATGGCGCAGGAAAAGGTCGTGCAGGTGACGGTGGACCGCGACCTGACGGTGGCTCCCGACGCGCCTTGCTTTGAAAAGGTCGAACTGTCCGGAGATCGCACCCTGACCATCACTTATATGAAAGACCGCGCCAATGCCGGCCAGGTGCTGAGCGCGGTACAGGCCAGCGGCCTCGCCATCGTGGACGTCGTCACCCGCGACCCCGATCTGGAGGATGTCTTCCTCAACCTGACGGCGGCGGCCTAACCACCTCCGTTCGGTTCGAGCTTGTCGAGAACCCTGGCGCCAGAGTTCTCGACAAGCTCGAACCGAACGGGATACGGTAAAAACCCGGATAATCGAGAAGCCTATGCCCACCATCACCCATGACGTCATCATCATCGGTTCCGGCGCGGCGGGGCTGACGGCCGCCATCAACCTGGCGCAGGATCGCAAGGTGCTGGTGCTGGCCAAGGGCGCGCTGGACGGTGGCTCCACCAACTGGGCGCAGGGCGGCATTGCCGCCGTACTCGACGCGGGTGACAGTTTCGAGGCACATGTCGAAGATACGATGGTCGCAGGCGCCGGCCTCAACGATCGGGAAACGGTCCAGTTCGTCGTCTCCGAAGCCCCCGCCGCGATCGAGCGGCTCGCCGACCTCGGCGTGCCCTTCAATGGCGGCGAAGCCTTCGGCAAGCGTTGGGATCTGACTCGCGAAGGCGGCCACAGCCACCGTCGCATCGTCCATGTCGACGACGCCACAGGCCATGCGGTGCAGGTCGCGCTGCTCAAGGCCGCCCGCGCCAACCCCAACATCACCCTGATGGAGGATATGGTCGCCATCGACCTCATCACCTCCCGCCATGGGGAACGCTATTCGGGCGACGGCCATGTCTGGGGCGTCTATGCCTTCAACCGCCGCACCGGCCATGTCGACGCGCTGCTGGGCCGCGCGACGATCCTCTGCACCGGCGGCGCGGGCCGCACCTATCTCTTTTCGACCGCCCCGCGCGGCGCGACTGGCGACGGCATCGCCATGGCCTGGCGCGCAGGCTGCCGCGTGTCGAACATGGAAATGAACCAGTTCCACCCGACCTGCCTCTATAATCTGGAAATCAAAAATTTCCTGATTACAGAAGCGGTGCGCGGCGAAGGCGGCCATCTGAAGCTTCCCCCCGGCGTGCCGGGCGGCGGCGAGCGCTTCATGCCCCGCTTCGACCCGCGGGAGGAACTCGCCCCGCGCGATATCGTGGCCCGCGCCATCGACCATGAAATCAAGCGGCTGGGCCTCGACTATGTCCATCTGGACATCAGCCACAAAGACCCGGCCTTCGTCCGGCATCATTTCCCGACCATCTATGCCCGGCTGCTGGACTTGGACATCGACATAACCAAGGAGCCGATCCCGGTCGTCCCGGCGCAACATTATACCTGCGGCGGCGTGGTGATCGACCTGGACGGCCGCACCGACCTGCCCGGCCTCTATGCCGCCGGCGAAGTCAGCGAAAGCGGCCTGCACGGCGCCAACCGGCTCGCTTCCAATTCCCTGCTGGAATGTTTCGTCTTCGGCGAGGCAGCGGCCAAGCATATCCGCGCCAACTGGGACGACCTCCCCGCCCCGCCGCCGATCCGGCCATGGGACGAAAGCCGCGTCACCAATGGCGACGAAGAAGTCATCGTCCAGCACAATTGGAAGGAAATCCGTCGCTTCATGTGGGACTATGTCGGCATCGTCCGCACCACCAAGCGGCTGGAACGCGCCCAGCACCGCATCGACCTGCTCTCTAAGGAAGTCGATGAATATTACGGCAATTTCCGCGTCACGCCCGACCTCATCGAACTGCGCAACCTGCTGGAAGTCGCGCGTCTGGTGGTCCGCTCCGCCCTCCACCGCAAGGAAAGCCGGGGCCTCCATTACACGCTAGACTATCCCGACACGCTGCCGGACGCGGTCGACACGGTGTTGGCGCCATAAAAAATAGCGCGGTCATCCGGGGGGACGCCGCGCCATGAGGTTGGGGAGGGACGCGCTGGAAGCGCTTCCGGAAATGCTTTCCTACTCGCCCTCTCGCCGCCATGGTTTGATCCGTGTCAAACGGTCAGAAAATCCTTCAGCACCGCGTTGAAGCGGGCAGGCTGATCGGCCATCACCATATGGCCGCTCGGCCCCAGCGGTTTCAGCACCGCGCTCTTCTTGCCCGCGTAGGCGCTCTGGAAACTGCGTGTGATCGACGCCGCCTGCTGCGCATCGCTCCCCACCGCATAGACCACCTCCAGCGGCACGGTCAGCCGCGACAGTTGCGGGCCAAGATCGGTATTGGCCAGGTCGCGCAGCGCGTTGGCGATGACGTCGGGGTCGCTGCCCTTGGCCCCCGGCGCCTGCGCGACGATCTGCGCCAGATAGCGACGCCCCGCCTGGGTGCCCGTAAAATAACCGCTCAACTGATCGGCCAGATAGCCCATGCCGCTGGCCGTTCCGCCGACCATCGCCGCGCCGGCCGGCAGCATGTCCACCACCATCACCCGGCTCGCCAACCCTTTCAGGCCCAGCAACATGGCCAGCGTACCGCCCATGCTGTGCCCGACGATCGCAGGACGCTTGAGGCCGGCGGCGGAGACATAACGGGCGATCTCGTCCGCGATCGGCTGAAGCAGCGCACCGCTGGCATTGCCCTCCGGCGCCAGCCCGGCAAAGCCGCGCACATGCACCAGATGATAGCGGTAGCCCGGCACCCCGCCCAGCACTCCGTTCCAGATGCCGGGGCCACTGGCGAGGCCGGGAATCAGGATCACGTCGCGCCCCGTGCCCCGCACATTCATGGCAATCCGGCGCGATGCGAAGGGCGCCGCCCATGCCGTGCCGCCCTGCGCCACCATGCCCGCCGCCATAGCGCCCAGCAGCAGCGCCCGCCTATCCAGTCCGTTCGTCGTCATAGGCCCGCTATTGCCCGCCCGCCCCTGAACCGCAACAGAATGACGCCGCAACGGAATGATCTTGCTCCACATCAGACGGTTGCATCGTTCATCCTCCTTACATCGCATTTGTGGAATCATTCGTCGCATGGGTCTTGCCGGACGATCGGCGGACCGCCCCTATTGTGCCTTGAGAGAGTGCGGGGACGCTAATGAGATCGAATGAAAACCGGGCGGTTTCGGCGCGTCTGGTCCTGTTGGTTGCGGCATTGTCCGCCTGTGTGAGCGCACCCGAGCCGCCCCGTGCGCAGGCGGCGGCCGCCATACCGCAAAAGCCGATCCCCGGCCGGCCGCAACCGACCACCAATACATGGCCGATCCGCCCCGTCGCCAATCCGCCTTTGCCCTATCGCGATATCGACCAGAATGAGACGCCGCCCCCCGCGCTGGTCAGCGTCGTGCGCAACCTTGGTCAGAGTTTCCGGGGCAAGGTCGGCATCGCCGTCCGCCGCATCGGTGCGGACTGGACCGTGGCATGGAACGGCACCTCGCTTTTTCCGCAGCAGAGCGTGTCGAAACTCTGGGTGTCGATGACCTTCCTCGACGCGGTGGATCGCGGCAAGCTGCGCATCACCGACACGACCACCATCACTCGCAACGACCTGACCCTGTTCCACCAGCCGACCGCTGCGCTGGTGGCGCAAAATGGCGGCTGGACGACCAGCTATTCCGACCTGATGCGCCGCGCGATGACGCAGAGCGACAATACCGCCAACGATACGCTGCTACGTGCGGTAGGCGGGCCGGAGGCGGTCCGCAGCTTCCTGGCGCGACGGATGATCAAGGATATCCGCTTCGGTCCGGGCGAACGGCTGCTGCAATCGGCCACCGCAGGCCTGGACTGGCGACAGGATTATGCGATCGGCCGCAATTTCTACGCCGCCCGTGCGAAACTGCCGATGGCGGTGCGACAAAAGGCGCTCGACAATTATCTCGCCAGCCCGCCCGACGGCGCGGCCCCTTCCTCGATCGTGCAAGCGCTGGCGAAGCTGAAGCAGAATGACATGCTGTCGCCCGCCTCCTCGCGCCTTCTCCTCTCGATCATGTCGGAGGCCAAGACCGGGCCGCAGCGGATCAAGGGCGGCGTCCCGCCGGGCTGGTCCTATCTGCACAAGACCGGGACCGGTCAGGATCTGCCGCCCCGCTCCACCGGCTTCAACGATATCGGCATCATGACCGCGCCGGACGGCACCAGCTATGCCGTAGCGGTCATGATCGGATCGACCACGGTCGGCATCCCCGAACGCTGGGCGCTGATGCAGGCCGTGGCCAAGGCGGTCGTGGCCAACCACGAACCGCGCTAAGTTAGAAGCGGCGCACGACGCCGAAATAGACTTCCCCGTCCGGGCTGTCCGCATTCAGCCCGGCATTGACGCCGATGTCGAACTGCATGTCGTCGCTGGGTTGCCAGCCGAAGGACAGGCCGGCCAATGCCTCGGTAGCATGGCCAGTCGGATCGTCGTCCCGCATCAGCGAGGCTTCGATCGTGCCGGAAAGCTTGTCGCTCAGGTCGAAGCCCAGCCCGGCGACGCTGCCATAGGCGACATGCCACCCGGACCGGTCCTCATCGACCGCCGCGTCGATCTCCGGCACCAGTTCCAGCGACAGGCCATGTCCGATGTCGACACTGACCGGCAGCAACAGCCCAGCCCCCCAATCGCCATCGCCGATGGCCGATCCCCCCGCCGGCAAGGACGCATAGGGCATCACCGCCACCGAAAAGCCCGACCCATCCGGGTTGCTCAGGTTCCGACGCAGCGCCACCCGCACGTCCCCGATACCGCTATCGCTGTCCACCGCTCCACTCATCCTGTCGCGCGTGCGCACATGGCCAAAGGCGGTCCATCCGACCTGCGCCTCCAGATGATCGGCCAGACCCAGCCGCACCAGCATATCGCCGGCTTGGAGCGTGTCGGTGCGACTTTGCCCATCCTGCTCCCGCGTCCAGTCACCCAGCCCCACTTCGACCACGACCCGCCCCTTGTCGACCGTACAGGCCGGCGTGCCCAGCCCCGGCCGGTCGGTGCACAGATCGCGCGGCTCTTCCGCCTGCGCCAGCGCCGCTACCGGCATCAGCGCGACCAGCAGCATCCACATCCGCTTCATCCCATTCCCCCTCTTGTTGCCGATGACATAGCAGGAAACCGACCGGACATAATCGCGTTCCCGCGCGCAGTCGTGTGAAGAGGCTGTCACAACCATATCTGATGGAATAATCACCGGCCGGCAGGCGTATGCCGGACATGAATGCCATCTTCCCTGCCCCGACCCGTTCCACCGTCGTGCCCATCCGCCCGGATGCGCACCGCACCCGCCCCATCCGCATCGCGCTTTTTTCCGGCAATTATGACTGTGTGCGCGATGGCGCGAACCGCGCGCTCAATCGGTTGGTCGATCATCTGTTGCATCGGATCGGCGCGCAGGTCCGCATTTACTCGCCCACCGCCCCGCAACCCGCCTTTGCCTCGGTGGGTGAGGTCCGTTCGGTCCCCTCCCTCAGCCTGCCCGGCCGCCCCGAATATCGCCTGGCCATCGGCCTGACGCGCGGGGTACGTCGCGATCTCGACGCTTTCGCGCCAGACATCGTCCATCTCTCCGCCCCCGACCTGCTCGGCCGACAGGCGCAGAAACATGCACGGGCGTGCGGCATCCCGGTCGTCGCCAGCCTGCATACGCGCTTCGAAACCTATCTCGATTATTATCGCCTCGGCTTCCTTCGCGGCACGATGGAACACTATCTCGACCGTTTCTATGGCGACGCCGACTGCATTTTGGCGCCCACCCCACCCATCCGGGACGAGATGGCAGCACGCCATGGTACCGCGCGGGTTTCCGTCTGGGGACGTGGCATAGACCCGACCCAGTTCGCACCGACACTGCGCGACCCTGCCCTGCGCGCCGCGCTCGGCTATACGGATCAGGATGTGGTGCCGCTTTTCTTCGGCCGGCTGGTGCTGGAAAAGGGATTGGGCGTTTTTGCCGACAGCATCGCGGCGATCCGCGCACGCGGGCATGACGTGCGCCCACTCATCGTCGGCGAAGGCCCGGCCCGCTCCTGGTTGGCCCAGCGCCTGCCCAACGCCAATTTCATGGGCCATCTGAGCGGCGCCGACCTTGGCCGCGCGGTGGCGAGCGCAGACCTGCTCATCAACCCCAGCGTCACCGAAGCGTTTGGCAACGTCAATCTGGAAGCCATGGCGTCTGGCCTCGCCGTGCTGTCCGCCGATGTGCCCAGCGCCGCCAGCCTGATCGAAGCGGGCCGCACAGGCCTGTTGCTGCCGGCTACCGACGCGGACGCCTATGCCGATGCTGCGGCGATGCTGATCGGCGCTCCGGCTCGGCTGGAGACTATGCGCCAGGCGGCGGCGGACACCGCCAGCCGGCACCGCTGGGACGATGTATTGCAATCGGTCGTGCGCGCTTATGCCGGCTTGCTCGGCATCCCCGTTCCGGCCGATCGGCAGGCGCCCATGATCGCCGCTTGCTCCGCCCGCGCGGGCACGGGATAAGCCGCCGATGGACGAAGCGCACGACATGGAGGCCGATCTGCTGGCGATGCGCCGCTATGCCCGTTCGCTCGCCCGTGACGATGTGGATGCCGACGATGTCGTGCAGGACGCGCTGCTCCGCGCGATCGAGCGCAAGGCAACCTATCAGCCGGAACGCAGCCGCACCCGCTGGCTGCTGGCGATCGTCCACAATGTCTTCGTGTCGGACAAGCGACGTCAGGCCGCCGAAACGCGGCGCAACGACCGATTTGCAGAAACTCTTTTGTCCAGCGTCGATCCTCAACAGGAAGAGCATGTGCGGCTAGCGGAAATCGCACAGGGCTTCGCCGCCCTGCCCGACGCCCAGCGCGCGGTGCTGCATCTGACCGCGATCGAGGGGATGAGCTATCAGCAGGCGGCAGACATATTGGGCGTGCCGATCGGCACGGTGATGTCGCGGCTATCGCGCGCACGCGCCGCACTGCGCGAAGGGGAAATGGGGAAAGTCCATCCGCATCTGCGGCTGGTGGGAGGACATGATGACCAATAACGTGAACGCGGTGGAGATCGACGCCTATGTCGACGACCAGTTGGACCTGCCCCGCCGTTTCGTGGTGGAAACGCACCTGTCGCGCCACCCCGATCAGGCCGCGCAGGTCATGGCCGACCTCTCGACCCGCAGCGCGCTGCGGCTGATGGCGCCCCATCCCAGCACCGCGCCGCAAGCCGTGCGTGACGCTGCCGCCCAATTGCAGGCCGCCCCGGCCAAGCCACGCTGGCGCCGTACCCTGCCTCTGGTGGCCCCGCTGGCGGCAGCGGCCGGGCTGGCACTGGTTTTCCTGCGCCCCTCAGGCCCGCCCGACTATGTCGACTATGCCGTCAACTCCCACCGCATCGCCATGATGCGTGCGGCCATGGTGTCGCAGGTCGAAACACCCAAATATGACGCCCGCGAAATCGCGTCCAACACCCGCATCGCCATGCCGCATCTGCCCGACGACTGGCGCGTGACCGACGTTCAGCTTTTTCCCACCGAGCGCGGCCCGGCGCTGGTGATTGCAGTCAAGACGGAGGGGGGGCAGAATTTCTCGCTCTTTGCGCTGCGCGATCGCAGCCGCGCGCCCGAACGCCCCGACGCGGTGCAGGAAGGCGCGGAATCGGTCGCCTATTGGCGGCGCGGCGACATGTCCTATGCCCTGACCGGCAGCGGGGAGCCGCGCCTGATGGACGCCACGGCGGAGGCATTGACGCGCGACTGGTCCTGAAGGCTGGAGGGGGCGCTCTTTACCCGCTATCCCCTCCCCCCATGACCCAGAATCACCTCTATCTCGTCGATGGCAGCGGCTATATCTTCCGCGCCTATCATCAGCTTCCCCCGCTCACCAACCAACATGGCCAGCCCGTGGGCGCGGTCTATGGCTATACGACGATGCTGTGGAAACTGGCCGAGGAACTGGGCAAGGCGGAAGGCCCGACCCATCTGGCCGTGGTGCTGGACAAGGGCTCGCACACCTTCCGCAACGATATGTACGACCAGTATAAGGCGAACCGCCCGCCCGCGCCGGAAGACCTGATCCCGCAATTTCCGATGATCCGCGACGCGACCCGTGCCTTCTCCCTCCCCTGCATCGAAGAAGCCGGGTTCGAGGCCGACGACATCATCGCGAGCTACACCCAGGCGGCTGTGCGCGCCGGATGGCATGTCACCATCGTCAGCTCCGACAAGGATCTGATGCAGTTGATCCAGCCCGGCGTCGATATGTACGACACGATGAAGAATGAACGGCGCGGCGCCGACTATGTCGTCGGCAAGTTTGGCGTGCAGCCCGAACAGCTGGGCGACGTCCTCGCGCTGATGGGCGACAGCGTCGATAACGTCCCCGGCATTCCCGGCATCGGCCCTAAGACGGCGGCGAAGCTGATCAGCGAATATGGGTCGCTGGAAGCCGCATTGGACGCAGCGCCTTCGATGAAGAAGTCGAAGATGCAGGAAAATCTGATCGCTCATGCCGACATGGCTCGGCTGTCCCGCAGGCTGGTGGCATTGCATGACAGCATGGACCTGCCCGAGCCGCTGGACGACCTGACGCTCAAGGGCATTCCCAAGGAACCCTTGCAGGAATTTCTGTCGCACCATGGCTTCAAGACGCTGCTCAACCGCCTCGGCGCGCCGGCCGCTGCCGTCGCGGTGGCTGCGACCAGCGCCGTCGGCGTAGAGGCCGCCCCCGCTGCCCCGGCGCCGGTAGAAGAACCGGCGATCGACCGCAGCCTTTACGAAACGGTGGTGACACAGGAAGCGCTCGATCGCTGGATCGCCGCCGCCTATGCAGAAGGGCTGGTTGCGGTCGATACGGAAACCGACATGCTCGATTGCGTGTCCTGCCAGCTGGTCGGCATCAGCCTCGCCACCGGGCCGAACAAGGCCTGCTACATTCCCGTGGGCCATGGCGGCACGGACATGTTCGCGGAACGGCCCGAACAGCTGGACAAGGCGCTGGTCATCGCGAAGCTGAAGCCGTTGCTGGAGGACGACGCCGTTCTCAAGATCGGCCAGAATCTGAAATATGACCTGACCGTGCTGCGCCGTCACGGGATCGAGATCGCGCCTTATGACGACACGATCGTCATGAGCTTCGACCTGGACGCCGGCCAGTCGCTCGCCGGCCACGGCATGGACGAAGCGGCGAAGACGCACCTCAATCATATCTGCATCAGCTTCAAGGAGGTAGTCGGCACCGGCAAGAGCCAGATCGGATTCGCCGAAGTGCCCCTGCCCCGCGCCACCGAATATGCGGCCGAAGATGCGGACGTCACTCTGCGCCTGTGGAAGCGATTCAAAGGCCGGATCGCCAATGAAGGCGCGAACCGCGTCTATGAACTGGTCGACCGCCCGCTGGTCGGCGTGATCGCGCAGATGGAGCATCGCGGGATCAAGGTGGATCGCGAGCATCTGTCGCGCCTTTCGGCCGAATTCACCGCTGGCATCGCCGCGCTGGAAACGGAAATCCACGAGATTGCCGGCCAGCCTTTCGCGATCGGTTCGACCCAACAGCTGGGCGCGATCCTGTTCGACAAGATGGGATATAAGGGCGGCAAGAAGGGCAAGTCGGGCGCCTATTCCACCGACGTCACCATCCTGGAGCAGCTGGCCGCCCAAGGCGCGCCGATTGCCGGCAAGGTGCTGGAATGGCGGCAACTCTCGAAGCTCAAATCCACCTACACCGACGCGCTTCAGGCGCAGATCAACAAGGATACCGGTCGCGTTCATACCAGTTACTCGCTGACCGGCGCGCAGACTGGCCGCCTGTCCTCGACCGATCCCAACCTCCAGAATATCCCGATCCGCACCGAAGTCGGTCGCCAGATCCGCCATGCCTTCGTCGCGGAACCGGGCAATGTCATCCTGGCGGCGGACTATAGCCAGATCGAACTGCGGCTGGCGGCGCATATGGCCGATGTGCCGGCGCTCAAGGAAGCTTTCGAGGCGGGTGAGGACATCCACAACCGCACCGCGCAGGAATTGTTCGGGGAGGTCAATCGCGACACGCGCGGGCGGGCGAAGACGATCAACTTCGCCATCCTCTACGGCATTTCGCGCTGGGGGCTGGCCGGGCGGCTGGAGATCAGCGCGGACGAGGCGCAGGACATGATCAGCCGCTATTATGAGCGCTTCCCCGGCATCAGCGTCTACATCAACGAGACGATCGAGAAGGCGCGGGAACGCGGCTATACCGAGACGCTGTTCGGCCGGAAGACCTGGTTTCCGCGCATCAAGGCAGCGGTCCAGCACGAACGGCAGGGTGCCGAACGCGCGGCAATCAATGCGCCCATTCAGGGCACCAGCGCCGACATCATCAAACGGGCTATGGTCCGCATGGGACCGGCGCTGGAGGCGGCGCGCCTGCCTAGCGTGAAGATGCTGCTCCAGGTGCACGACGAACTGGTGTTCGAACTGCCCGAAGGTGACGTGGAAGCGGCGAGCGCGGTCATTCGGCAGGTGATGGAAAGCGCAGCCGAACCGATCGTAAAGCTGAGCGTCCCGCTAGGCGTGGAGATCGGCACCGGCCCAAGCTGGGGCGCGGCGCATTGATGAAGTGAAGAAGAAGAGAGAGATGCCAGCCTTCGCTGGCATGACGAGGTTGGTCACATAACCCTTATCTACACCGTCATCCCAGCGAACGCTGGGATCTCCCTTTTCGCCAACAGAAAAGGCCGATCCCATCGGGACCGGCCTTTTCTCAATCGAACAGTTCTTCCAGAAAGCTCTTCTTGCGCTTTTTCTGGTAACCGCGTCCGTCGTCGCGATAGTCGCGGTCCGGTCGGTAGCTCTGCTGCGCAAAGGGTGCGGGCTGCGGCGTGGGTGCGTTGGCCTGCCCCGATCGCTCAATGATCTTGTCCAGTTCGCCCCGGTCCAGCCAGACGCCCCGGCATTGCGGGCAATAGTCGATCTCCACCCCCTGCCGATCCGTCATCGCCAATCCGACATGACAGACCGGGCAGAGCATCGCGGACACTTGTGCAGGATCGCGCATTATTCGCGTTCACCCGTCAGGCTGAGCAGCATCTGGAACAGGTTGACAAAGTTGAGGTACAGCGACAGCGCACCCATGACCTGCATCTTCCCGGCGACCTCGTGGCCGGCATAATAGAAATATTCCGACTTGATGCGCTGCACGTCCCAGGCGGTGAGGCCGGTGAAGACCACTACGCCGATGATCGAGATGACCATCGCCATCGCCGAGGAGCCGATGAAGATGTTGATCAGGCTGGCGACGATGATGCCGATCAGGCCCATCATCAGGAAGCTGCCCATCTTCGTCAGGTCACGCTGGGTGGTATAGCCCCAGAGCGCCATGGCGAGGAACATGACGGCGGCCGAGAAGAAGGCCTGCGCGATGCTGCCACCGGTGAAGACCAGGAACACGCTGCCCAACGACACGCCCATGACGGCGGCGAAGGCATAGAAAGCGGTGCGCGCGCCCGATGTCGTCATCTTTTCCATGCGGAAGCTGAAGAAGAAGACGAAGGCCAGCGGCGCGAAGATCGCCACCCATTTGAGCGGCGTGCCATAGATGGCGGCGGCCAGCGCGGGCGTATTGCCGACCAGAGCGGCGACCAGCCCGGTAATGACCAGGCCGATACCCATATTGCGGAAGACGCCCAGCATGTGCGCGCGCAGGCCGGCATCGGTCTGCGCCGTCTGGCTGGCACCATAGCCCGGCATGCGAACGGGATTATTCATCGGAAACACTCGCTCCATTTAGAATGGCCAAAAAGTTGGTTCGAGTGGCCCGGTGCGGTCTCCTGCGGCAACGAGAGGGGGCAAATCGCCGCAAAAACCTGCACCGGGCACACCCGATGCGGTCCGACATCGCGACAGGGATCAGGGGGAAATCCATGTCGCCAGAGGGGCCCGGCCCGCATCGATAATATCGGATGCCCAATGCCTGGCTGCAAGGGATCGGTCCTTGTGCAACATTTTATTACAAACGCCCGATCCCCATATGGTCAGCGTGCTTTGCCGGCGTTCCCCACTGCCGTGATGAAGGCCCAGACATCGGCAGAGAAAGGCGGGGCCTGATCCGCTTCCCATTCGCCGATATTGTCATAGAGGCGCGTGACCCCCTGTGTCATCGCCGGCGTCGCGACGGCCATGAACGGGGCAAGCAATCTTTGCCATTCGTCATATAATGCCCGCGCTTGGGCCGACGCTGGATCGAGCGGCAATGCCGCGGCAATATGCGTGGTCAGTTCCGACCATTGCGCGCCATAGGCAGCCTGATCGAAATCGGCGGGCAAGGCAGTCTGCGTATCGGCAAAGTCGGCTTCCGCCTGTGCGCTCATATAGAGGTCCGTCACGCTCTTCCATTTTTCCTGATCCATCATTGTCTCTCCGGTTCGGATCAGCGAGCAAAGGGTCGCAGCATCGAGCGACTCGCCACGGTCGATGCGAGACAAGGCTGTGGCGAGATGGGCGCGCGCTTGCGCCAGCCCCTCCGCCTGTTCATCGAGCGCGGCGATCTGCGCGCGCAGAAGCGGCGCCAGGTCGATCGGGCGATCGTTCAACAGTTTTTCGATCTGGGCCAGACTGAAGCCCGCACGCTTCAGCATGACGATCCGGTGCAGCCGCAGAAGATCGCTCCGCCCAAACATGCGCCGGCCCGACGCCGTGCGTAATGGCGCGACGAGGCCGCGCCCTTCATAGAAACGTAGCGCCCGGCTAGTGAGTCCGGTGGCGCGGACGACGGCGGAGATATCCATCAGATCGGTCATGCAACCGGGATAGCGGTTGACGCTGGGTCAAGTTCAAGCGCTTTTTTGCGTGCCCTGCCCC
The DNA here is from genome assembly GCF_008710165.1 of Sphingobium limneticum. Classification (NCBI taxonomy): domain Bacteria; kingdom Pseudomonadati; phylum Pseudomonadota; class Alphaproteobacteria; order Sphingomonadales; family Sphingobiaceae; genus Sphingobium; species Sphingobium limneticum. The sequence continues at coordinate 261,508 of NZ_VYQA01000006.1, forward strand.
GTTGACGCCCGCCCCGCTTCGCGACATGGCTTGCCACTATGTCCGACGACCAGCATATCCCCGCGCCGCTGCGCCTGTTCAACAGCCTGACCCGCACGATCGAGCCGTTTGCGCCGATCGAGGAGAACCACGCGCGCGTCTATAGCTGCGGCCCGACCGTCTATAATTATGCCCATATCGGCAATCTGCGCGCCTATGTCTTCACCGACACGTTGCGCCGAACGTTGTTGTGGAAGGGGCTGGCCGTGACCCACATCATCAACATCACCGATGTCGGCCATCTGACCAGCGACGCCGATGCGGGCGACGACAAGATGGAGGCCGCGGCCCGGGCCAGCGCCAAGAGCATCTGGGACATCGCGGCCCATTATACGCAAGCGTTCAAGTCCAACATCGCGGACCTCAACATCATCGCGCCCAGCGAATGGACGGTCGCAACCGACTATGTGCCGCAGATGATCGCTTTTGCCGAAAAGATTGCGCCGGATCATTGCTACGAACTGGACAGCGGCCTCTATTTCGACAGCAGCAGCGTGCCCGATTATGGCGCGCTGGCCGGTGGCCGCGATGACGCCGCGCACGCCCGGATCGATCCGGTCGCGGGCAAGCGCAACGCATCCGACTTCGCGATCTGGCGCAAGTCACCGCCGGGCGAACAGCGCCAGATGGAATGGGACAGTCCGTGGGGCAAGGGTGCGCCGGGCTGGCATTTGGAATGCTCGGTCATGTCGCAGGCCCGCCTTGGCCAGCCGTTCGATATCCATACCGGTGGCATCGACCATCGCGAGATTCATCATCCGAACGAAATCGCCCAGAATCAGGCCTATTGCGGTTGCACCGATACGCAGCCCGGCTTCACCGGGTCGCGCTGGTGGATGCACAATAATTTCCTGGTGGATCGTCAGGGCAAGATGTCGAAGTCGAAGGGCGGCTTCACCACGCTCTTCTCTCTGATCGACGCGGGCGTGCATCCGATCGCCTATCGCCTATTGTGCCTTGGCGCCCATTATCGCAGCGAACTGGAATTCAGCGCCGACAATCTGGCCGCAGCCCTCACCCGGCTCAAGCGGCTGGTGATGGGCGTCGAGGGTTTGAAGGCGCGCGCCGAGGGTGTGACGTGGCAATCGCCGCGCATCGATTATCTGCGGGCCAATCTGCACCCCAAGCTGGCGCCGTTGCTGGAGCAATTCGACGCCGCGATCGCCGACGACCTGATGACGCCGCGCGCGCTACCTCTGCTGGAGGAAGCCATTGGCATGAAGAAGGTGCCGGTGGACGAGAAACTCTGCCTGATCGCCGCTTTCGACCAGGCGCTAGGCCTCAACCTGCTGACGCTCAGCCGCGCAGACCTGCGTGTCCAGCCGAAGGAGGCGACGATCACGCCGGACGAGATCGAGGCAGAACTGGAACGCCGTACCGCCGCCCGTGCCGACAAGGATTTTGCCCTGTCGGACGACATTCGTGACGCCCTGCTGGCGCGTGGGGTCGAGGTGATGGACGGCGATCCGCTGCGCTGGGACTGGCGGCTGACGCTGGCCTGAGTGGTCATGGTGGGGGCAAGATGAGACTTTCCACTATTGTTTCGGCGGCCTTTCTGACGCTGGCTCTGCCGGCGCCGTCGATCTTTGCCGCAACGCCCGCCGGCTTTTCGACGACCGATCCCCGCCATGCCCGGCTCTACGTGCTGGAGCACCAGGCGTTCGACCTGTTCAACAGCGACGATTATGCGCTGTCCATGTCGCAAAAGACCCGCGACGCCTGGAACCGCCTCCACGCCGCCGCTATCCGGACCAAGGTGGATGGCAAGGCTCATCCGCTGGCTGGGGTCGCGCTCATCAACCTGTCCTCCATGGACCAGATCGACGGCAGGAATAGCGACGCGCTGACCCGGTCGAGCGATGGCCTCACCCTGTTGGCGCCTTATGCCGACGCTTATCCCGTCGCCTGGATGCAAGGCCTGTCGATCAAGGGCTTCATCCAGGCTGCCCTGGGCGACGTCACTGGGGCAGCCGATACGCTGGCGCAGGCCAGTACCTATATGGACGGCTATATTGCCCGCACGCCGCCCGATCAGCAGGATGAATCGACCCAGATGCTGCGGTCGAACATCGCCTTCTCCCACGCCTAGGCCCTGACCCGGCTCGGCCGCAACGATGAAGCGGCCGAAGCGCAAAAGGCTAGCATGGAGGCCCGCATTCTGGCCGCGGGGCCGAACAGCGCCGATACGATCGGCTCCTATTACAGCTATGCCCAGATGCTCGCCCGCGCCGATCGCGACACGGAAGCGGAAAAATATGCGCGCATGGCGGTCGAGATCGCCACCGACCATGTCGACCGCAAGCATCCGAGCTATGCCCGCGCGCTCGAGGCATTGGGCCTGCTGCTATCGCGCACCGGTCGCCGTGCCGAGAGCCTGGACTATCTGCAACGCGCCATCGCCATCAAGCGCGAGACGGTGGGCACCAGCAGCCTCTATTTCCAGTTCGGCCTGCAAAATCTGGGCACGGTGATGCTGCCGCTGGAGCGCTATGCCGACGCGGAAACGCTTTTCATGGAAGCCGAGCGCGGTTTTCGCGGGCTGGAGGGGGAGAATAGTCCGCAATCCGCGCGCGCCCTCGCCTTCGCCGCATCGGCCGCGTTGGCGGAGGGCCATCGCGATCAGGCGATCGGCCGGATGGATGACGCATTGGCGCGCGTCCATGCCGCGTCGGACAAGGACCGGGACATCGGCCAGCGCGTCTATCCCTATCTGATCCCGGCATTGATGGCGACCGACCGCAGAGGGGAGGCCCGTGCCGCCGCCGATGCCTTCGCCGCCGAAACCCGGCAGCTCGACAATGCCCCCGCCATCCCGCTGGCGCAGGCGGCGATGCTGCTCGCCTGGACCCGGCAGGATGATGCAGCGTTGGCGCCAGCGGCGCGCCAGCTGGTCGGCCTGCTGCGCGACAGTGCCAGCGTCAATGACGATGGCGAACTGAACGAGGAACAGCGCGCGGCGCTCGACACGATCCTGGCGATAGCGGCGCAAGCCCAGGATGTGCCGCTGGCGCTGGACGCGATGGCGATCCTGGCGGGATCGCGCATCGCCCGGGCCAATCGGCTGGTCGCCCAACGACTGGTCGCCGATCCGGCGCTGGCCGCGCGCGTCCGCAGCCTCCAGGACCGGACGAAGACGTTGCAGGCCGCCGACAGCCGCCTGCTCAAGGCGCTGGCGATCGACAGCGGCGTGGCCGAAGCGCGCACCGAACGGGCCGATTTGGCCACCACGATAGAGGCCGAACGGGCCGCCATCGCCCGCGACTATCCGCGCTGGGTGGAGGCGCATGGTGGGGAGCGGCCGGATATCGATGCCCTGCGCGCCAGTCTTGGCAAGGACGAGGCGCTGCTGGCGGTGATGCCCGCCTTTGACGGGGTCTATCTGCTCGCCATCGGCGCCGATACGCAGCGCATCGAACGGGCGCAGATGGACCGCGCCGGGCTGGTGGCGCTGGTCGGGACATTGCGCGGATCGCTTACGCCGGCGGGTTTCGATCAGGCCAGTGCGCATAGCCTCTACAGCCAGATCTTCACGCCCGGCATCCTCGCGACATTGGGCAGGGCCAGCAGCCTGCGCATCGTGCCCACAGGCGCCTTCGCCTCCCTCCCATTCTCCATGTTGCCGCAACGGCCGGTCGAAACGGTAACACGCGCCACGCCCTGGCTGATCCACCGCTTCGCGATCGAGGTGCAGCCGGGCTTTTCCATCAGCGGTAGCCAGCGACATCAGTTCGCCACGCGCGACCAGCGCTTCCTGGGCGTCGGTGCGCCGCAATTGTTCGGCGACGTGCAGGCGGCCGATGCCCCGCGCCGTGGCGGCACGCGGGCGCTGTCCCAATTGCCGCCGCTGCCCGGATCACAGGCCGAGTTGCAGGCGGTGGCGCATCGTTTCGGCGCGGCACGGACCACATTGCTGGTCGGCGCGGACGCCAATGAGCGGGCGCTGCGCACGCGCGACCTGTCCGGCTATGGCGTGATCCTGTTCGCGACGCACGGACTGGTGAGCGGCGAGATGGAGGGGGTGACCGAACCGGCACTGGTCCTGTCCCCGCCCGGCGCAGACGACCGCCAAGATGACGGCCTGCTGACCGCGTCGGAGGTGGCGACGATGCGGATCGGCGCCGACTGGGTCATCCTGTCCGCCTGCAACACGGCGGCGGGCGACAATAGCCAGTCGCCGGCCTATTCGGGCCTCGCCCAGGCGTTCCGCTATGCCGGGGCGGGATCGCTGCTGGTATCGCACTGGCCGGTGCGGGACGATGCCAGCGCCTTCGTCACGCTGGAGACGGTCAAGGGCGCCAATCGCGGCCTGCCCCGCGCGGTGGCGCTGCAACGGGCGATGCTCAAGCTGATCGGATCGAAACATCCCAATGCGGTGCAGCCCTATATCTGGGCGCCGTTCATCCTGATGGGCCGGTGATAGGGAATAGTCCTTATAGGTTTCCGTAGGCGGAAGGCGGATAGGTCGGGGCGACCTGGACGCAAAGGACTTTCCCATGATCGCGCTTGAAAGCCGCTATGGCTTTCGCGTCGCCTTCGCACCGGGCGGGGACGATATCATCGCCGCCGCCACGCTGGCCGCCGACCAGGAGGGCGGCACCGGGGAAGTCGCCAACTCCATCCTGCCCGATCACAAGGGCAAGGGGATCGGCTGGACCCTGCTGGACCATGTCGCGCAGGAGGCGCGCGGATGGGGCATCGGCCGGCTCCAGTCGATCGAGAGCCGGGACAATCACGCCGCCATCGCCCTGGAACGGGAAATGGGGTTCAGCGCCCGCGCCGTGGAAGGCGACCCGGCGCTGGTGCTGCTGGAACGGGTGTTTTAGAGAATGATCCGATCAGATTGAATCGGATCATTCTCTAGAAGTCTTTTGTTTCCGCATTTTGCGAGCCGTCAGCTGTGCCAGCTGACTGCAAAATGCTCTAGCCCGCTTCCAGCGCGGCGCCAGCTTCCATCCAGACTTCTTCGGCGGCGGCCAGCTTCTTTTCGACTTCGGCGCGCTTCACCATCAGCTGGCTATTGGTCATTTTCGCCTCTGCCCCGGTCGCGGTCTTGGGGTCCGACAAGGCGGCGTCGATCCGGCCGCGCTCGGTGGCCAGCGCCGTCATCTCGCGCTCCGCCTTGTTGACTGCGTTCTTCAACACCTTCTGCTTTTCGCGCCATTCGGCGGCGGCTTTCTTGTCCGCCTTCCTGTCCACCTTGGGCGCGTCACCGCTGCTGCTGTTGCCGTCCGTCTTGCGCAGGATGATGTCGGTATAATCGTCAAGGCTGCCGTCGAACGGCTGGGCGGTGCCATTGTCGACCAGCACCAGACGATCGGCGACCAGTTCGATCATGTGGCGGTCATGCGACACGATCACCACCGCGCCGCTATAATCGTTGAGCGCCTGCACCAGCGCCTCTCGGCTGTCGACGTCCAGATGGTTGGTCGGTTCGTCGAGGATCAGCAAATGCGGCGCGTCGCGGGTGATAAGGGCAAGGGCCAGACGGGCGCGCTCGCCACCCGACATGGAGCCGACCTTCTGCACCGCCCGCTCGCCCGAGAAGCCGAAGCGACCCAGTTGCGCCCGCACCGCACCGGGCGTCGCGCCCTTCATCACGCGGGTCATATGCTCCAGTGGCGTGTCCGTGACGTCCAGTTCTTCCACCTGATATTGGGTGAAATAGCCGACATTCATCTTGGCCGAGCTTTGCATCGTCCCCTCCATCGGGGCGAGTTGCGCGGCGATCAGGCGGGCCAGCGTCGTCTTGCCGTTGCCGTTGCGGCCGAGCAGCGCCAGACGGTCGTCCGGGTCGATGCGCAGGTTGATGCGGCGCAGGATCGGCGTTTCGGTGTAGCCGACCGACGCCATGTCCATGGTGATGAGCGGCGGGCGCAGTTCGGCCGGGCTGGGAAAGCCGAAATGCAGCGTCGGATCTTCGATCGCGGCGGCAATGGGCTGCATCCGGGCCAGCGCCTTGGCACGAGACTGGGCCTGCTTTGCAGTGGACGCACGGGCGCTGTTGCGGGCGACATAATCTTGCAACTTCTCGCGCTCCGCCGTCTGCTTGGCGCGGGCGGATTCGAGCTGGGCCAACCGCTCGGCGCGCTGCCGTTCGAAGGCGTCGTAGCCGCCGGGATAGAGGGTGACCTTCCCCCCTTCCAGATGGAGGATATAGTCCACGACATTGTTGAGCAGGTCGCGTTCATGGCTGATGACGACCACGGTGCCGCGATAGGCTTTCAGGAAATTCTCCAGCCAGAGCGTGGCTTCGAGATCGAGATGGTTCGATGGTTCGTCGAGCAGCAGCAGGTCGGGGTTGGAGAAGAGCAGCGAAGCGAGCGCCACGCGCATTTTCCAGCCGCCCGAATAGCTGTCGAGCGGACGCCCCTGCATTTCTTCGTCGAAGCCAAGGCCCACGAGGATGCGGGCGGCGCGGGCCGGCGCGGTATAGGCGTCGATCGTCGTCAGCCGCTCATAGATATGGCCCAGGCGATCGGGGTCTTCGGTATGCTCCGCCTCCGCCATCAGTTCGGCGCGTTCCTTGTCGGCCTCCAGCACGGTGTCGAACGGGGTCGCGGTGCCCGAGGGGGCTTCCTGCGCGATATAGCCCAGCCGCGTGTCGCGGGGCATGTCGCACGACCCTTCATCCGGGTCGAGCTGGCCGATCATCACCTTCATCAGCGTGGACTTGCCCGCGCCGTTGCGGCCGATGAGGCCGACACGGCTGCGCGGCGGCAGCGCGGCGGCAGCGCGATCGAGAATGGTGCGGCCGCCCAGGCGCACGGTGATGGAATTCAGGTTCAGCATGGGCGCGCCCTTAGCAGAGGTACGGCGGGGCGCAAAGGCGCAGGGGAGCGTTTTACAACAGGGTCAGCGGTTGCGAAGTTCACACCGTTGATGCTGACGCAAAAACGTGGGCAAAAAAGGGTGCCGTGGATTTCGCAATAGGAAAAATTTTGCAAAGTCAGGCCCGTGCCGGTGCGAAGGCGACGCGGGGTGGATGAAGCCGACGGTGGGAAAGAGCCGGCCGGAGGATGACATGGAATGGGGGTGTAGGACAGGAGGGTTTTGGACTGTAGGGGAATGTCCGGTCTTGGGCGTGAACGCGCTAAGTCGGACATCATGCCAAAGCCTACCATAGCCTATTCATTGGTCATTTGGCTCCGCGAAAAAACGATCGTGGTCGAGGTTGCAAAAGGTATCCGCCAAAAGGAAGAAAGGCTATGATAGGACATAATCTATGACGGTTTCGGTCGATCTTATGCGTGCACGGCTTCGCTTTCTTGAAGAGCGGCACTCAGAGTTCAAGCGGCGTACCGAAGCGAACGGTGGCAGCCTTCCACGAAGCGACTGGTGGCGGTTCGAATATGCCGCCAACCCTTATCTGCTAGGCTGCCCGGACGATCGTCTTGCGATCCGCTTCCATGACGTATTCACCAACCAAACCGAATTAAGTCGCGAGGCGTTGATTGGCATTCTACCTGTCGATGACGGCAACCAGTTCATACGGAAGTTCACACACCTGCTAGAAGAATATGCCCTTCGCGGTGGCCTACCGAACCTAAATGATATTCCGAAAGATAATGTCGATTATTTCGCCAATGGCGGTCCCATTGCAGCACGCATCTTTGCCAATTATGTTGAACCCACACTTCCGTTTTTAGTTAAGTATGGAAGCAGGCAATTTCTTGAACCAATGCTGCATGAGGGCAAGATACGCATATGCCCGGCTAGGGTCAGGACCCATTGAAATGGGAGGCTCGATATGATTCAGGCTCCGCAAGGAGACTGAGTATGAGCGACCTGTACTGGCTGACGGATGAGCAGATGGCACGGCTTGAGCCATTTTTCCCCAAGAGCCATGGCCGCCCCCGGGT
>NZ_VYQA01000060.1:0-2519 GCF_008710165.1 Sphingobium limneticum
CTGGATCCTGTGTTTGCTATGGCAGGGAGCGATCCCGTTGACGGTGGAAGCCATCTGGCTCAGAATGCATGCCTCGCCGCTCAATGCCGGCGCATAGAGATCTGTTGACCAAATCTCGCTTTCCTTCGTGACCCAGGACGTTATCGGATCGTATATGCGCTGGTGGCCCACGCGAGATGAACAGGTCAGCCAGCGCCGCCAGCACATCCTCGTGTTTGAGCTGCCGGGCAACGATGAGTGCCAGGCATTCCCTGCTGGCCTCGTCGATGATCGTCAGAATCCGGAACTTGCGGCCATCGTGCGTGCGCCCTTCGACGAAGTCGTAGGCCCACACATGCCCGGGATACTCAGGCCGCAAGCGGATACATGATCCGTCGTTGAGCCACAGGCGTCCCCGTTTGGGCTGACGCAGCGGGACCTTCAGTCCTTCGCGTCGCCATATCCGCTCGACCCGTTTGTGGTTCACCGTCCACCCCGCATGGCATAGCAACGCCGTCACTCGGCGGTAGCCATAGCGGCCATATTGCTTCGCCAGCGCGACGATGTCCTCCGTGAGCGCCTGTTCGTCATCTGCCCCACGCGGCACCTTGCGCTGTGTCGATCGATGCTGCCCCAGCACCCGGCATATCCGTCGCTCGGACACCCGGATCGGCAAATCTCGTCGCAACTGATCGATGCAGCGCCGCCGCCGCGCGGGGCTCAGAAGTTTCCCTTGGCAGCTTCCTGCAAGATCAGCTTGTCCAACGTCAGATCCGAAATCGCCCGGCGTAGCCGCTGGTTCTCTTTCTCCAGATCCTTCATCCGCCTCGCCTGGTCGGTCTTCAGGCCACCATATTCCTTGCGCCAGCGATAGTATGTCTGCTCGCTGACTGCGATCCGGCGGCACGCCTCTGCTGTCGAGGCTCCCTGCGCCAGAACAATCTCAACTTCACGCAGCTTGCCGATAATTTCTTCCGGCTTGTGCTTCTTGCTCGGCATTCATCGTCCCTTTCGTGGTCCAAACTATCATAGTCTCTGGGCCACTCAGCGGGGGGCAGATCATGCTTTGGGTGTCAAATTCATGATCAGCATATATAACGAATAATAGACCAGTCGTCTATATGGCTATGGCGTCACCACCTACGCGGGCTCATCGGCATAGCCAATGGGAGGCATACATGAGCAACGTCGGGCGGCTCGCCGACAATATCGGCAACTTCAGCGCTGGCCGGCGCGGAGCGCCCCTGCGTGGCGCAGCGATGCTTTGATCTGCCCCCCGCTGAGTGGCCCAGAGACTATGATAGTCTGGACCATGAAAGGGACATTGAATGCCGAGCAAGAAGCACAAGCCGGAAGAGATCATCGGCAAGCTGCGTGAAGTTGAGATTGTGCTGGCGCAGGGAGCGAGCACGGCTGAAGCCTGCCGCCGGATCGCGGTCAGCGAGCAGACCTATTATCGGTGGCGCAAGGAGTATGGCGGCCTGAAGACCGACCAGGCGCGGCGGATGAAGGATCTGGAGAAGGAGAACCAGCGGCTGCGCCGGGCGATCTCGGACCTGACCCTGGACAAGCTGATCTTGCAGGAGGCTGCACGGGGAAACTTCTGAGCCCCGCGCGGCGGCGGCGCTGCATCGATCAGGTACGACGGGATCTGCCAGTCCGGGTATCCGAGCGACGGATATGCCGGGTGCTGGGTCAGCATCGATCGACGCAGCGCAAGATGCCGCGCGGGGCGGATGACGAACAGGCACTGACCGAGGATATCATTGCATTGGCGAAGCAATATGGTCGTTACGGCTACCGCCGGGTCACGGCGTTGCTGTGCCATGCGGGATGGACGGTGAACCATAAACGTGTCGAGCGGATATGGCGGCGTGAAGGACTGAAAGTCCCGCAGCGCCAGCCAAAGCGCGGGCGTCTATGGCTCAATGACGGATCGTGCATCCGGCTACGCCCCGAATATCCGGGGCATGTCTGGGCCTACGATTTCGTCGAGGGGCGGACGCATGACGGTCGCAAGTTCCGCATCCTCACGATCATCGACGAGGCCAGCAGGGAATGCCTGGCGCTCATCGTTGCACGGCAGCTCAAGCATGAGGATGTTCTGGCGGCCCTGGCCGACCTGTTCATCTCGCGTGGGCCGCCAGCGCATATACGATCCGATAATGGTAGCGAGTTTATCGCGACCGCCGTCCAGAAATGGCTGGGGCAGATCGGCGTAAAGACCCTCTACATCGCGCCGGGATCACCATGGGAAAATGGATATAACGAAAGCTTCAACGGGTCGCTTCGCGACGAACTGCTCAATGGCGAGATCTTCTACAGCCTCGCCGAGGCCAAGGTGCTGATCGAGGCATGGCGGCGGCATTACAACACCGTCCGCCCGCATAGCAGCCTGGGCTACCGGCCACCGGCACCGGAAACGGCGACACCGCCATATCCGGCCTCCGGTTCCGCTTCGCTCCACCTCCGTCCGGATATGGCGGCGATGCGCTTAATGCACTAACAAACCAATCGGTCCACTCGGTGGGGGCAGACCA
>NZ_VYQA01000062.1:0-1671 GCF_008710165.1 Sphingobium limneticum
CCATAGCACATTGGGAAGCGGCCCCTCGAAGGGGCGCACTGCCTTGATGAAGGCAAGGGCGCGTAGCGCCCGCAGGCTTCATCAAGGCGGTCATGATCGGCCCGCAGGTCTCTAAAGTGAAGTTGTCGACTCAACCCTTTGGAGACAGACCGACCATGACCAAGCGTAGCTCTAATCCCACCGACGCCGTGCTGGTAGCCATCGATATGTCCAAACACCGCCAGGAGGTCCTGATCGAACGTCCAGAAGGCGGACCCCGACGTCGCATGACGGTGATGGCGACAAAGGCAGATTATGATCGCCTGGCCACGGATCTTAGCGACATCGGGCGTCCGATCATCGTCGGCTTCGAGGCTACTGGTAACTACCATCGCACGCTGGCGCATCGCCTGCTGTCCGCCGGCTTCGAGTTGCGCTTGATCTCGTCCGTTGCCTTGGCTCGAACGCGCGAGGCTCTGCACAATGGCTGGGACAAGAACGATTCCAAGGATGCGCAAGTGATCCTGCACATGCTGCGGATTGGCGCCACCCAGCGATACGTCGATCCGCTCGCCGCCGGGATCAACGACCTGCAGGAGATGTCGAAAACGCACGAGGCGATCTCCAAGGCTAAGACGCAGACATGGCATCGCATCCTGACCCACTACCTGCCGCTCTATTTCCCGGAGATTGAACGCTTCGCTGGCAACAGCCGATCCGACTGGTTCCTTGCTCTGCTCGAACGATTCCCGACTCCAGCCAGCATGACTGTGCTCGGCCAGGAGACTTTCTCCCGCGAAGCATGGGACTTGGTCGGCCGCAAAGTGTCCAAAGCCCGGCTGATCAACGATATCTACGAGACCGCCTGCGCCTCCGTGGCGCTACCTGTCGACGAGGATTCCGTCTCGATCGCTATGTTCCGCATGGTGATCGCCCAAGCACGCAACCTGATCCGGCAGCGCGACGAGATCGAGCGAACGGCGCATGCCATGCTGGCCGAAAACCGCGATTATCAGCTTCTGCGCATGATCCCCGGCATTGGGCCCATCAATGCGTTGACCATTCTCGCCGAGGCAGGCGATCTACGCCGCTTCAGCCATCACCGTCAGTTCCTGAAGTTCTGCGGTCTTGATCTTGCGACCCGGCAGTCCGGTACATTCCGAGGCCGCACGATGCTGTCCAAGTACGGTAATGCGCGATTGCGGCGGACCTTTTGGATGGCTGCCCAGGTCGCCGCACGTCAGCGCAACAACAGTTTCCGCGACAAGCTCGGACGATACACTGCCGGGCACGCGGATGATGCCGATCGTCGCCGCAAGGCGATGACGGCGCTCACCGCCAAGATGGCGCGCGTTGCCCATGCCGTCATCAAGACGGGGACAGAGTACCGACCGTTCCTTGAACGGTCGGATGCCAGGTGGAAGGACCCCTCTCTGCAAGTGCCGTGAGGGCGCGAAAGCGACCCTGTAGATAATGTTCGGGCCTTCCACCTGGGTGCGTATCTCGTTCTAAGGACGGTGAGGACCACGGCCGCTTCGGCGCCGCTGGATCCTGTGTTTGCTATGGCAGGGAGCGATCCCGTTGACGGTGGAAGCCATCTGGCTCAGAATGCATGCCTCGCCGCTCAATGCCGGCGCATAGAGATCTGTTGACCAAATCTCGCTTTCCTTCGTGACCCAGGACGTTATCGGA
>NZ_VYQA01000063.1:0-1423 GCF_008710165.1 Sphingobium limneticum
GTTAGCGTCCGCGCTCGTGGTGTAATTTCCGGTGTAGATTGAGGCGATCGCATGGGTGGGGCATGCCCCACCCATGCGAATTCGATCTCGGTGGCCACCGGGCTCATCGGTAAGGTGGAGTTACCACACTTCACACGCCCACCGAGGAGTTGATCCCGATGACCGACGATAGATTACCGCTTGCCGAGCTGATGGCGAAGACCGGAGATGGAGATTTCCTGCGCACGATCGCCGAGAACGTATTACAGATCATCATGGAGGCCGACGTCGATGGCTTGGTCGGCGCCGGCCGGCACGAGCGTTCCGGCGATCGCACGACCTGGCGCAATGGCTACCGCGACCGCAGTCTCGACACCCGGCTCGGCACGCTCAATCTCAAGATCCCCAAACTGCGGACCGGCGCCTACTTTCCCGGCTTTCTGGAGCCAAGGAAGACCGTCGAGAAGGCGCTGGTCGCGGTGATCCAGGAAGCATGGATCGCCGGCGTCAGCACCCGGCGCGTCGATGAACTGGTGCAGGCGATGGGCATGACTGGCATCTCCAAGTCCTCGGTATCCAAGCTGTGCAAGGACATCGACGAGCGGGTCCACGCCTTCCTCAAGCGGCCGCTCGCCGGCGACTGGCCCTACCTCTGGCTCGATGCTACCTATCTCAAGGTGCGCGAGGGCGGGCGGATCGTCAGTGTCGCCGCGATAATCGCTGTGGCCGTCAACACCGAGGGCAAGCGCGAGATCGTCGGCCTGCACATCGGTCCTTCCGAAGCCGAGCCGTTCTGGTCGAGCTTCCTCAAGGACCTCGTCCGGCGCGGCCTGACCGGCGTGAAGCTGGTCATCTCCGATGCCCACGAGGGGCTCAAGGCGGCGATTACCCGCGTCATGGGCGCGACCTGGCAGCGCTGCCGCGTCCACTTCATGCGCAACGCCCTGGCCTATGTGCCCAAGGGCCAGAATACCGTCGTTGCCGCTGCAATCCGTCAGGTCTTCCTTCAGCCCGACCATGCCGCTGCGACGCAGGTCTGGCGGCAGGTCGCTGATCAGTTGCGCGCCCGCTGGCCAAAGCTCGGCGCTTGCATGGACGATGCCGAGCACGACGTGCTCGCCTACATGACCTTCCCCGAGCAGCACCGGGTCAAGCTCCACAGCACCAATCCGCTGGAACGCCTGAACAAGGAAGTGAAGCGCCGCGCCGATGTGGTCGGCATCTTCCCGAACGAGGACAGCATCATCCGCCTCGTCGGCGCCGTCCTGCTCGAGCAGAATGACGAATACCAGCTCCAGCACCGCTACATGCAGATCGAGGGCATGGCCGCCCTTGCCACACCAATGATCGAGGAGGCACAGCCGCTACAGATTACACCCAAGGCCGCCTGAAAATGCAGCCCAGTGGCCACACCCGATTTTACACCACATTGACGGACGCGACC
>NZ_VYQA01000064.1:0-1342 GCF_008710165.1 Sphingobium limneticum
CAGGCTGCGGAAAAAGGGTTGGCAGAGCCGGCCATTGGCCTCGCTTTCGCCGTTTTCTAGCCCAAGGCGTCAGTCATTCTGGGAGGTAACCTTCCAGAATCCGGTCGTTTTTGACCGGCCTCGGGCGCTATGAGGCGCAGGCCTAGGTTGCGCCCAGCAGTTTCGGCAGCCTGACGAGGTTGTAGGCGGCAGCGGTGAGCGTGAAGGACCATCCGACGCGATCTTGCCCACGGTGTCGGGTTTTTCGCATGGTGCCGCAGGTTTTTGCCCATCCGAACACTTCCTCGATCCGCTTGCGGATTTTCTGGGAGAGGCCGTAGCCGGGATGGCGTGTCGTACGCCCGTCAATGGCAGAACGGCGATTGGTGTTATTCTGGGCCACGTGCGGGGTGACGTCCATCTCGCGCAATGCCTCGACGAAGGCGGCGGTGTCGTAGTTCTTGTCCGCGCCCAGCGTGATCCGATGGCGCCCTTCCATCCGGCCCAGCATGGTCAGTGCGGCCTCGCGTTCGGCGGTGCCGGTCGCGTGGGTGAGGATCGCATCGACTACAAGGCCATTGCGGTTCTCCATGAGGACATGGGCCATATGGCACAGCTTGGCTGCCTGGCCCCGCGCTTTCTTGAATAAGCGGGCATCGGGATCAGTGGTTGATGCATGGGTCGCATTGCTGCGCTTCTCGCCCCGGAAATCGCGTCCGGCATTGCTCGGCGCTGTTTTCTGCTCGCCATGGCCGGAGACTGAACCACCGTCATCGTCATCTCCGGGGCCGCCTTCATCCTTGGGCCTGAAGCTCTTCACGCTGGCCCACGCTTCGACCAACGTGCCGTCCACCGAGAAATGATCGTCGGACAGAAGAGCCTGCACGCGTGCCTGGTTGATGATGGCTGACAGGAACTTGGCGGCAACGTCCCTGGATAGTAGCCTCTCGCGGTTCTTGGTGAAGACCGTGACATCCCAGATCGGCGCATCCATCGCCAGGCCGACAAACCAGCGGAAGAGCAGGTTGTAATCCATCTGCTCCATGAGCTGGCGCTCCGAGCGGATCGTATAGAAAGCCTGCAGGAGCAATGCGCGCAGCAGCTTCTCGGGCGGGATCGATGGCCGGCCAATGCGCGAATACATCGCATCGAAATCAGCCGACATCACCTCGAGAGCTTCGTCGACGATCGCGCGGATCGCCCGAAGTGAATGGTTAGCCGGAACCCGAGCTTCGCAGCTCACGTAGGAAAACAACCCTTCGCTCCGGTAATCGCCGCCCCGCATCTCAAATCCTTCAACCTCAGTTGAAGGCGTCTGAATCACCTCAAGCGGCTCAAGGAAAGAGCCTTTTTCCGCAACCTG
>NZ_VYQA01000065.1:0-1321 GCF_008710165.1 Sphingobium limneticum
TGAAGCGCCCCGGGTTTCCAGGAGGCTCCAACTTGTGAGAAGGAGCATCCGTTATGAGCAAGACAACCAACAAATTTTCACCTGAAGTCCGCGAGCGGGCGGTTCGTATGGTGGTGGAGCAGCGGGCCGAGTACGGCTCGGAATGGGAAGTGATGAAGTCGATCGCGGCGAAGATCGGCTGCTCGCTGGAGACGCTGCGCCGGTGGTGCCGCGAAGAGGCGAGCCGACGAGCGGGGCCAGCGGCGCTGGCGGCGGATGACCGGGAACGCCTGAGATTGCTGGAGCGCGAAGTGAAGGAACTACGCCGGGCCAACGAGATTTTGCGCAAGGCATCTGCGTATTTTGCGATGGCGGAGCTCGACCGCCCCGGGAGATGATGATGGCGTTCATCGACGTCCATCGCGAGGATTTGGGTATCGAGCCGATCTGCCGGGAACTGGCGATCGCCCCATCCTCCTACCATGAACACGCCGCGCGTCGTGCCGATCCCGGCAGGCGTCCAGCACGTGCGCAGCGTGATGACGAGATCAGGGAGCAGATCAAGCGGGTCCATGAGGCCAGCTTCGGTCTCTATGGCACACGCAAGGTCTGGCACCAGATGCGGCGTGAAGGCATCATGGTGGCGAAATGCACGGTGGAACGATTAATGCGCGCCATGGGGCTGGCAGGCGTCCATCGTGGGAAGAAGACGATCACCACCATCAGCAACCCGAAGGCACCGTGTCCGCTGGACAAGGTCAATCGGGCATTTCGCGTCAGCCGGCCAAACGCCCTGTGGGTCGTCGATTTCACCTACGTGCATACTTGGGCAGGCTTCGTCTATGTCGCCTTCGTGATTGATGCTTTTGCCCGGCGGATTGTCGGATGGAAGGTCAGCACGTCAGCCACTGCCAGCTTCGTTCTGGATGCCCTGGAGCAGGCGATTCATGCCCGCAGGCCAGATCCCGATGATGGACTGATCCACCATAGCGATAGGGGAGTTCAATATCTTGCGATGAACTATACCCAGCGCTTGGCCGAGGCCAAACTCGTCCCCTCGGTCGGCAGCGTCGGTGATTCCTACGACAACGCCTTAGCCGAGACGATCAACGGCCTTTACAAGGCCGAGGTCATCTGGCGGCAGCGATCATGGCCAAGCGTTTCGGCCGTGGAAATGGCAACGCTGCGCTGGGTCGATTGGTACAACAATCACCGGCTCTTCGGCCCTATCGGGCACATCCCGCCCGCTGAGGCCGAAGACAATTACTATGCAGCCCTCGAGAACCTCGATATGGCTGCATAGCCCAATGAAAACTGCCTCCTGAAAACCCGGGGCGCTTCA
>NZ_VYQA01000066.1:0-1317 GCF_008710165.1 Sphingobium limneticum
CTATATGATCGTGGTGTCGGACGCAGGCCTTTCCACCCCTGATAAAGACGCTCGGATCGCCGAGCTTGAAGCTGCATTGGCAGCTGCCCACGCCGATATTTCCGCCCGCGACATCCTGATCGATACGCTGCGCGTGCAGATTGCGCGCCTCAAGCGGATGCAGTTCGGCAAGTCGTCCGAGAAGCTCGATACCCAGATCGCTCAGCTTGAGCTGGCGCTCGAAGAACTCGAAGGCGAGGCCATCGTCGCCGCCGCGCGTCGAGGCGATCCAGTAGCCGTCGATCGGCCATCACCGGTTCGGACGCTGCCAGCTCATCTGCCGCGCGAGGAGCAGCGGATCGAGCCCGAGCAGGGTGACTGCACCTGTCCCGACTGCGGCGGCGCGCTGCGGCCGCTGGGGCAGGATAGCGACGAGATGCTCGATGCCGTGCCGGTGCAGTGGCGCGTCGTTCGGACCATCCGCCCCAAATATAGCTGCCGGGCCTGCGAGAAGATCGTGCAGGCGCCCGCGCCGGTGAAGGCGATAGCGCGGGGCAAGGCGACCTTCGGCACCCTGGCCCACGTCGTCGTCTCCAAGTTCGACCATCACCTTCCGTTATACCGCCAGGCCGAGATCATGGCCGCGCAGGGCATCGAGATCGACCGCTCGACGCTGGCAGGCTGGGTCGACCAGGCATCTGTCCTGCTCGATCCGATCATCAACCGCATCCGCGAGGTCGGACTGACCGCTTCAAAGATCCACACCGACGATACACCGGTCCCCATGCTCGATCCGGGACGTGGCAAGACGGCAACCGGCAGGCTCTGGGCCTATGCCGTCGACGATCGGGGCTGCGGTGCCATGACCCCGCCGCTGGTCTGGTATGAGTTCACCACCGACCGGACAGGCGCACATCCCCAACGGCAGCTGGCCAGTTTCACCGGCTATCTTCAGGCGGACGGCTATGCCGGATACGACAAGCTCTACGACACCAACCGCGTCACCGAGGTCGCCTGCTGGGCGCATTTCCGGCGCAAGATATTCGACATTCATGCGACCAAGCCGACACCGCTCACCACTGATCTGCTTGAACGCATCGGTCAGCTCTATGAGATCGAGGCGGAGGTTCGCGGCCACCAGCCCGATATCCGACGACGAAGCCGACAGGACCGCACCAAGCCGCTGATCGACGAACTGCGCCAGGCGCTCGACGATGCCCTGCGCCGCCTTTCGCCCAAATCCGAGATGGCCAAGGCCATTGCCTATGGTCGCAAGCGCTGGGTCGCTCTGACGCGCTTTCTCGATGATGGACGTCTGGAAATCGATAACAACATAGC
>NZ_VYQA01000067.1:0-1058 GCF_008710165.1 Sphingobium limneticum
GATTGGTACAACAATCACCGGCTCTTCGGCCCTATCGGGCACATCCCGCCCGCTGAGGCCGAAGACAATTACTATGCAGCCCTCGAGAACCTCGATATGGCTGCATAGCCCAATGAAAACTGCCTCCTGAAAACCCGGGGCGCTTCAAACCCTCCCCAAGCGGATATGGTCTTATAGCCGATGCCTCGCTTTGAGGTGGCCCGTTGTTCCTGCTTGTGCGTTGATGCTGCAACAACAGGAAAACGGCCATGTCCATGCTGCTTGAAAATCTGTCGCGCAAGATGAAGGAAATCGATTTCGCGATGCTTGCCACCCATAGTGGCGGCGGCGCGATCGGATCACGTCTGATAAGCAATAACCGCGAAGTCGATTATGACGGTAGCGCCTGGTTTTTCACGGAAGAGACCACGCTCATGGTGTCGGATTTCAAGGCCGACCCCGCAGTCAATCTGAGCTATCAGGGTAAATCGGGTTTATTCAGCCGACGCCCCTTCTTTCTGGCAGTGCAAGGCACTGCCATGCTCATCCGCGACAAGGACCAGTTTGAAACGCATTGGACGATAGGCCTGGAAAAATGGTGGCCGCAGGGTCCGCAAATGCCTGGCCTTGTCCTACTCAAGGTGATCGGCGAGCGCGCTCATTATTGGGATGGCGAAGAGGAAGGCGAGCTACTGATGGATGGCGCCCATTGATGACGTCTGACTGCAAGCCCTCGTGGCGCCGGTTCGGCAAGGCTGGCGCCAGCCCCCCTTATAACCAACTGCGTTGGGTCAACTGACGTCAGCTGAGGCCGGGTGCCCTTCTTGGTAGATTGCTGGCAGCACCAAAATCGTTTCAAGTGGCAACTGGCAAAATGATGATGCATGTCAGATACGCTAACTTGCTGAGCAATGTGGCGAGGCATCGAAATCTGGTCTGCCCCCACCGAGTGGACCGATTGGTTTGTTAGTGCATTAAGCGCATCGCCGCCATATCCGGACGGAGGTGGAGCGAAGCGGAACCGGAGGCCGGATATGGCGGTGTCGCCGTTTCCGGTGCCGGTGGCCGGTAGCCCAGGC